>DAOVFI010000233.1 GCA_030673005.1 Planctomycetales bacterium | reverse complement strand
GGCCCCGGCCAAGGTCGGCCTGATGATACCCGCCGGCGAGGGCATCTCCACCATCGGCGAGTTGGCCGGGCGGGTGGATTGTCCCGTTATCATCGAGGGTTTTCGCTACGACCGGCTGGCTGAAGCGCTCGTCGTGATGGGCCGGCGCGATAACGTCTATATCGAGAGCCACCTGCTCAACTCGCCTAATTTCGTGGAGTTGCTCAAGGCCGAGGGTTTGCTGGATAGGCTCATCTTCGGCTCATACGCGCCGCTGGCCTATGTCGGCGCAGCCACCGCGCCGATTGAATCGGCCGGCGTATCGGACGAAGAAAAGGCAATGATTTTCGGCGGGAATATAGACCGAATTATAAGTTGATTACGAGAGATATCGAGAATCGCCGTCTTCGGGCGGCAAAATAGAGCAGGATTACAGGGATTACAGGATTACGGGGATTTAGATGTATTATTTTTAATCCCTATAATCTCATAATCCCTGTAATCCCGCTATTTTCTGCTGCGATGGCTGGTAGGAGACCGACAAATGAAGTGCGTCGATGTGCACTGCTATTACGGTAAATGGGGCTTTCCGATCCCGGATATGTCCGTGTCGGACATTCTGGAGGTTATGGATCGGGCCGAGATTGAGAAGTGCATCATGATGTCGGCCCAGGCGATTCAATACGACTTCGTCGCCGGCAACGCCGAACTGGCGGAGGTTATCGAGGCCCGCGACAATCTCTACGGATACGTCTATCTGAACATGCACTATCCCGAGCAATCGACCGCCGAGGTGGAAAAATATCTCGGCTCGGACAAATTCGTCGGCGTCAAGTACAACGGCGAATACTCACGCGCCCCTGCCTGCGCCGACAGCAACGACGAAATCTTCAAACTCATCGAGGCCGAATACGGCAAGCCGCTGCTACTGCACACCTGGGGCCTGCCCGAGCACGGCAACCCTATCGCCTACAGTCTGCCGTCGCAGACGCTGACATTGGCGCGAAAATTCCCGCGCCTGCCGATTATCATGGGCCACATGGGCGGCCCGGAGTGGGCGTCTGCCATCGAAGTTACCGCCCAGGTCGATAACCTCTATCTGGACACCTGCTGCTCCTACGCCGACAGGGACAAGATCGCCGAGGCGGTGAAAGTCCTTGGCGCGGAAAAAATAATGTTCGGCTCCGGCATGACCGAGAACAACCCCTTCGGGCAGAAGGCCGTCGTCCTCGACGCCGGCATCACGACCGGTCAGAAGGAACTGATCCTCTACGAAAACGCCGTCAGGCTCTTCGGCATATAGGAGCAGCGAACAGACCGAACCACAAAGAACGCGGCGCGGCCCTTGGCCGCAACCAAAGTAATCACTGTCCAATAGTCAGTAACTGACTGGCTCTGTCCAAAATTTGGGAGGTAGAAAAAGCGCGTTTATCGCATTGGGCTACCAGCGGACAGCAGGAACAAGAAGGGCCTGGATTGCTCCAGGCCCTCTCGCTGTATAGCCACCGAATCGGCGCTCGGGTCGCACGCCTGCGTTGCCCTATCCTCCGATCCGGCACGGACTGCTCGGTAGGATGCCGCCTCTACAGGACAACCCGCTGGCAGCCTATAAAGCGATAAACGTGCTTTTTGCCGGCCACTAATGGTTCAAGGGCATATTTCCCAACCATAGGACAAAGCCTGCGAGTTATTGTGATTGAATAAAAATCTTTATAGAATTTCGTAAAATCGAACGTTAGTGGTACAAAGAACAAGATAATTATAAGCATATTTTTGTGTTCTTTGTGCTCTTTATGGTTCAGCATAACTGTTGCAAAGAAAGGAGAGACGGGTTTGAAATCCGAATACACGGTAATTCGGGAAGAACAAATCATGCGGATTCACGCCACGGCGCTCCGCGTTTTGAGCGATGTCGGGATGAAGATTTTGAACGACAATCTTTGCGCGGCGCTGTCCCGGAAAGGCCTGATAGTTGACGACCAATTGGTACGATTCCCGCCCGAAGCGGTGTCCTCAGCGCTGGCTGCGGCGCCGGAATCGTTCTCGCTGTTTGACCGCACGGGCAAAGCGATTGAACTGAAGCCGGGCAACACGCTCCCGACGGTCTATTCAAACGCAATTAAGGTATGGGACTGGAAGAGCAGACAGGTTCGCCCCTCGACCAAAGACGACCTGACGGCGTGTGTCCGCCTCGCCGACGCCATTGACGAGATTGCCATTGCCTGCCCCGTCTGCCTTCCGGGCGACGTGCCCAAGGCCGATCAGATGCTGCACGCCATGTGCGTCTTGATGCAGAACTCGATCAAGCCCAATGAAATCGCCCCGCAGAACCTCGCCGAAGCCGTCCTCTGGACGGAGGCGGCCGCTATTGCCGGGCAGGACCTCCCGCCGGAGAAGCGGT
This sequence comes from Planctomycetales bacterium, assembly GCA_030673005.1. Taxonomy (GTDB): domain Bacteria; phylum Planctomycetota; class Phycisphaerae; order SM23-33; family SM23-33; genus DAOVFI01. The sequence continues at coordinate 2,185 of DAOVFI010000233.1, read as the reverse complement.
CCGGCCTGCTGGTCCTGGTTTCGCCGACCAGCCCGCTCTAGATCGATCCGAACTCGTGCGAGGTGCTGCAACACGCAGCCGGGCAAGGACATCCGATACTTATCGGTCCGTGTCCAATCGCCGGCGGGACCTCGCCGGTAACCATGGCCGGTACGGCGGTCCAGACACACGCCGAATTCCTGGGTATGCTGACAATCGCACAATTGCTGCGCGAGGGCCTGCCGGTCGTCTATGGCGGCTCGGCCGGGCCTATGGACATGAGAAGCGGGGCTCTTTCATACGGCGCATCCGAGCGAAACACGATGCTCTGCGCCAATATCGACATTGCCAATTACTTTCACCTGCCGCATTTCTCGTCGGCCGGCACCGTCGATAGCGCCTCGCCCGATTTCCAGGCAGGGCAATCGAAGGCATTGGCCTGGCTGACACGCCTGATGAAGGGTAGCACGCTGGGCATTTGGTTCGGCAGCCTCTTGACCGGCACCACCGTCGCGCCCGAACAGATCGTCCTGGACGCCGACCTGTTCCGGGCGGTCAAGTCGATGCTCAAGGGCATGACTGTGGACGACGAACGCCTGGCTTACGAGGCCATTAAACGAGTCGGACCGGGCGGGAATTTCCTGGACGACGAGCATACCATCTCGTGGATGCGGGATGAGTATTACTACTCCGACGTGGTCAATCACGACGGCGAAAGCGGGCCGAGCATGCTGGACAGGGCGCACGAAAAGGTCGAGCAAATCCTCGCCGACTACAAGCCGACGGTCTCAGAAAAAGTCCGCGACGACCTGGGGAAGTTCCTGGACGAAAATTCGCAAACGGCATAGGACCGAATCATAGCCGGTTCTTCATCGCCTCAACGTCCGTATGGTATATTCCCTTTCGGCGTCATCCATTCACCTCTCGCTCCATGATTTCCCAGGCCTTTTGCACGTAAAAGCGGTAGTTTTTAAGCGGCGTGCCGTTTGGGATGCGATGATCCAGCCCGAGGACGCATCCGCCGGTGCGGACCATCGGGGGAATCTTATATTCCAGTTCCGCGACAATCTCTTCGGTGCTGCGGCGTATGACGTGCTTATCGATCCCGCCCATAAAGGCCAGCCTGTCGCCGTAGGTTTCCCGAACCTTCACCATGTCCATACCCGCTGCCGGTTCCATTGGATACATTAAATTGACTCCCGCATCCAGAAAGGCCGGGATAACCGCGTTCATGTCGCCGTCGGAATCCTGGCTGAAGAGTCTGGCTCCGCGGTCCCGCAGCATGTCCCAGACGCGGCGATAGTATGGCCCGATGAATTCGGCGACCTGCTTCGGCCCGGCCAGCGGACCGCTCTTACCGGCCATGTCTTCATGAACGAACAGTTGGTCAACCCCAACGGCGGCGGATACCCGATCCAGAACTTTCGTGGCCGTATCGCCTATCGTCTTGAGAATATCGTGGATGAGTTCCGGCTGCTCGTAGTAAGCGATGCATAGTTGCTCTTCACCCATCAACTGTCTCGGTTCGTCGAAGCCGCCGGGGATTTCCACCGTAATGACTCTACCGGCCTGCAAATGCTCGCGTGCCGTCCGTTCCCAACCTTCACCGAAACGGTCTTCCGAAAACTCGTAGTGCCGCCTGACTTTCAGCCAGTCGTCCATGTTCCCGACCGGATAGTCCATCGGCAGCGGAAGCGTGGCGGCGGCCTTGATAAGTTTCATCCGCCGACCCATGCGGTCTCGCGAAATGATGTACTCGTCCGTCTCTTCCAGGATTTCCTCCTCACAGCCGCCGATCCAACCGGTGTTGACCGGGACATACCCGTCCATCGCGCGGCGATAGCGGAACGCCGAGAAGTCTAATTCGCCGGGCACGGCGCCCTGTTCGACCCATTCTTCCTTCAACCCCAGCAGCGGCCCGAAAATCTCAGTAAAGAGCGGACGGTCGTTCGACATGAAGGTCATGTAGTCGAGGTACTCATCCCGGTCGATCTCCATCGCCCGCTTTATCGCCAGTGCGGCGTGAATGTCCTCAATTCGCTTTGTTCCCATGGATTCTTTCTTACCTGACTGTTTCTGGTTTTACGAAATCTTCCTTCATTTCCCGCGGCAGCATCTTCACGTCCCCTTTCTTGTCGCAGAAGTAGAGGGCGGATTCCGACGGTTTCCTGCCGTGGCCGTCAGCCCAGAGAGCGTAGAAATCGGG
>DAOVFI010000554.1 GCA_030673005.1 Planctomycetales bacterium | reverse complement strand
AGCCCCGGCGGCCATGCTACGTGCAACGAGAATGTTCCGGAGAAAACAGATGAGCGATGTTTTTCAAGCGGTGAAGGTTACCGACAACGTCTATTGGGTCGGCGCGATCGACTGGGCTGTCCGCGATTTCCACGGCTACTCAACCGGCAGGGGCACGACCTACAATGCCTATCTTATCCTGGCCGATAAGGTAACGCTGGTAGATACGGTCAAGGCGCCCTTCAAGGACGAGTTGCTTGCCCGCATCGCCTCAGTCGTCGAACCGGGAAAAATAGACTACATTATCTCCAACCACGCCGAGATGGACCACTCCGGCTGCCTGCCGGAGGTGATAAAGACGGTCAGGCCTGAAAAGGTATTCGCCTCGGCGATGGGCGCAAAGGCCCTGGGCGAGCATTTCCACATGAACGAGCCGGTTACACCCGTCAAGGACGGCGAAAACCTGTCACTGGGCAATCTGAACGTTACATTTGTCGAGACGCGGATGTGCCACTGGCCCGACAGCATGGTTACCTACCTGCACGAGGACGAACTGCTGTTCAGCCAGGACGCCTTCGGGATGCACCTGGCGTCGAGCGAGCGGTTCGCCGATGAGATTGACGAAGCGGTTCTGGAGACCGAGGCCGCCAAGTATTACGCCAACATCCTCCTGCCGCTTTCGAGTTTTGTCGCCAAAACCCTGGACAAGGCCGGCGGTCTGGGAGTGCCGTTCAGTATCATCGCGCCCGACCACGGGCCTATCTGGCGGAAAGAGCCGGAAAAGATAATCGAATCCTACGCCCGCTGGGCAGTGCAGAAGCGCACCAATAAGGCCGTCGTCGTCTATGACACGATGTGGGGCAGTACGGCTATGATGGCGCGTGCGATCGGCGAAGGTCTGGTCGCCGGCGGGGCGGTCGTCAAACTGATGCCGATGGGTTCGGCCCACCGCAGCGACGTGGCGACCGAGATGCTCGACGCCGGCGCGCTTCTCGTCGGGTCGCCGACAATGAACAATGCACTCTTCCCGACCATGGCGGACGTGTTGACCTACCTGAAGGGTTTAAGGCCGAAAGGCCTGATCGGAACGGCCTTCGGTTCCTTCGGCTGGAGCGGTGAGGCGGTCAAGCACATCCTCGTCTATCTGAAGGACATGGAAGTTGAACTCGTCGGCGAACCTGTGAAAGCCAAATACGTCCCGGACGCCGCGGCCATGCTGTCGTGCCGCCGACTTGGTGAAGAGCTGGCCGAGAGGATCAGAAAGGCCTGTGACGGGTAGTGGTAGTGGTAGTTGTAGGGTGTGCAGGTTCTTTTCCCTGCACACCGAACGCTTCACCTGTCAATCGCGGTGTGCAGGAAACAGAACCTGCACACCCTACGGTTAGGTGAAGCGCTGGCAGAGAGGCTTGGGAAGGTTTGTGATGACCGACAACGACCTTAATCTTGAATCGCTGTTCACACTTGGCTACGGGCTTTATATCGTTACTTCGCACAAGGACGGGCGCATCAACGGTCAGATATCGAACGCCCTCGTGCAGGTAACGGACACACCCCCGCGCCTGGCCGCCGCCGTCAACAAAGACGCTCTGACAAATGAGCTCATCCGCCACAGCGGCGTCTTTGCCGTAACCGTATTGTCGGAATCGACTCCGATAAGCCTGATTAGACGCTTTGGCTTCCGCTCCGGCAGGGACACGGACAAATTCTCGCAGGTTTCTTTCGAGACAGGGCCGACCGGCTGTCCGATTGTAACAGACCACGCGCTTGCCTGTATGGAGGC
>DAOVFI010000211.1 GCA_030673005.1 Planctomycetales bacterium | reverse complement strand
AGAAGATGCGGCACAGGAGGCATTCCTGGCTGCGTACAGGGAACTCGGCGAAGCAGGCAACCCGAACGGGTTTCCGACCTGCCTGACGGCAGACAGGTGCAGCCGGACGATGTTCCCAAAACATCGCAGTAGCAAGGATCCAACAAGAATTACTTAAACTGCTCTAATCTTTTCAATCCATGTAATCTGAATCCATGTAATCCCGCTATTTTATGTCCGTACCGGTCGAACCTGCCCATAATGGTATGCTATTCAAACATCATTGAAGATCGTTTAATACTTCAGCGCCGGCGAATCGGGTCTGAGGCGGTTGTTTTCCTCGTCCCAGTCCGATTCGACGGTGAATTTCGTCCGGCCCGGACCCATCGTGCACTTGCTGCACGGCCCGAAGCCGCCGCGCCCGTTCTTGATGGCGTCGGCGACAACGTCGAAACAATCCGGCATAAGGCGGAAAAACATCACACGGCACGGACCGATGTGATCCTCGACGTGGACTTTGCTCATTTCGTCCGTGTACAACGGCCTGACGACGTCGAAGATGGGGCACTGACCCTCCCGGCATCGCCAGGTCCGGCCCTCGACCATCCTGCCGTCAGGCAGTTTCATCGGCATTGCCTCCCTGCGCGTGCTCAGGCAGCCGACATTGTGGATGGATTCGACTACGTGGTGAAAGGTGTTGGCGCGGTATGTCGCGCCGAGCATCAGCGCGTATCCGCCTTCTGCCGCCAGCAGGCCCAGCGGCGAGTCCGACCCCATCGTCAATGTGCGGTGATGGCGCTCGGTGTAGCGCCGGGCGTTCCTGCCCCAGGCGGCGTAAGAATGGGTCGGGTTCAGGCTCCGCAGGACTCCGTCCTGGCGCCAGAACAACTCCGGAACGGCGCCGCTGGCGGTAGGCGTCGAGAGTGGGTCGAAGTAGCCCGGCGTGCCTTCCCTGAACGCCTGACCATGATTGAACGAAGGCATCAGGATCGTCCCTTCGGGCGTAACTACCTCCATCAACGCCTCCATAACTGAGCGGGCGCGTACCCCGCGCCCGAAGGCCTTCAGCGAGGAATGTACTATCATACCGGCCCCAGCCGTCAGACCGACCCGACGAAGACCGGCGATAATCTCATCCTTAGTTACCGTAGGTTTCTGTGGCATTGTAGTTCCTTAATGCTCGGGCCACGCCACCCGCCTCGATTAACTACACGTCAAACGTACCGATCTTTGAACCCACGAAGGGAACATTGTGGTGGGCATTCCCGTTAGTCTGTGAAGACATAGCGACATCACTCCGGGGGTTTGCGCTTTTGTTCGGACGCTGCCCGCTTGAGAGACGACGGCGTGATCTTCACCGCAATCCGCGCGGCCTTTACCGGCTTGGTCAACCGCACCGATAGACGGACCGGCAAACTCTTCGTCCGCACGTCCTCGCGAATCTCCTGCGCCTCGACGACGAACGCGCCGCCCTGCACGTCCAGCCGCACCTCCACGCACTCCTGGTCGTCATAGATTACCAGCGTGCGGTCATCAATCTTCCGCCACTTCCCCAGCGTGATCAACGCTGTCTCGAACGTCTGCGGCGAGGCGAACTCGACCTCGTCAATGACTTCGACGCAGCCTTCGCCACGTCGCGAATAGATGAACGTCCGGCGCAGTTTCTTCATATCGGGAACATCGTAAGCGGGGCGCAAGTCCAGCACGAGCGTATCGACGTCGCGGGTGAATTCCCTCTTCAGCACTTTGCCGTGGTACTTCCGCCCGGCGGGCTGGAGCCGGCCCGCCACGCGCGGCACCGAGTGGCCGAAGGAATTCAGGACATTCGATTCGTACCGCCGTTTGCTGAACGTCCGGGCGGTATAGACTTCATAACCGGGGTCGAGAAGGAGAGGCCGACTACCCAGAACGACGACATAGGAGCCGACGTCGTTGTGGTTGTGGTGCTCGCCATTGTGTCCGCCCTTGAAGGCTGCACCGAGCCGACATCTGGCCTTTGCGCCGGGTCGGCAGATCAGAACGCCCGCCTTGTTAAACCAGGTTCGCAATCCGACGCCGTGGTCCTTTCGGGCCGGGACCGGCTGTTGTTTCGTCGCCGAGTTCGGGAACGAATACATCATCGCCGCGAACAGATCCCCCGACGGGCCGACCATCTTCGTATCGTCTTCGCGTTTCGCTCCAAGGCGATACCGCCGGCGGAGGAAGTGGACAAGACGCCTGGACGGGCGAGTGTACACGCCGCAATCGGCGAAAGCAGGCGAGACGCCGTTGATGATCTCGATCCGCTCGGGGAACATCGCTATTTGACGGACCCGGTCGCTATCGAGCATATCGATCCGCCCACCGGTGGCCTGGTGTACGACCTCGGCAAGAATAACGAAGTGCCCGAAACCGTAATCCCAGTACGCCAGCCCCTCGCTACAGTACCCGTCGGCCTCGAAGCCGCGAAGGAAATTCTCCGAATACTTCAGGCCAGCAAAGATAAACTCAGCGCGGTCTTTGGGCGATTCCAACATGGTCAGCCCCGTACCGACCACGTCCGCCAGGCAGACGGCGTTCCAGTTGTTCGTGCAGGTCAGCCACCAGTTCCTACGCTTGCCGCGGATCAATTCCTGGAATGGCGAGATGATACGTTCGGTAATTTTCCGCTCGATCAGCGAGCGAGTCTTTGCGTCGAGTTTCTTACCCAGCAGGCGCTTTGCCGTGGCCAACTCGTAGCCCAGACGCGCCGAGCCGAGATCTATGGTGATCGACTTGCCGTGGAAGTTCTTCAGTCCGCGGTCGTGGGCGGGCAAGACCCACGTCCTCTCGGCGCACACAGCCTGGATGGCCTCGGTGAGAGGGCGCAGGAATCGCCCCTTGTTTTCGAGGCTCTCGGCGATTGCGTATCGCCGGATGCGGCCGCGGCGATCGCGAGCGACGGCCCGCCACCGCGTGCGGTTCCCTGTTTGACTGAATTCAAGGTAGAGTTTGTCCGGCTGTTCAGGCCAGGGGCGCTTGAGCAGGCGTTCGGCGTCTCGGAGCAGGTCCTGGTAGGACTTTATCCGTGCCAGGCGATCCCAGGCGTCGCGGTCGTCGATGGTCCGGCCGAATCCTTCCGGGTGATCCGGCAGCATCTTCCGAATTTCTTCGACGCCGGGCCGGCGCGCTTGCCGCGCTTCCCTCGGCCGGGGCTTTGCGCCGACCTTTGCCCCATCGGCAAAGCCGACCCCCGCAGCTACCAAACCAAGCACGCCGATCAACGTCAACAACCGCAGAAAATCCGTACATAACATATTACATTCCTTTCCAAACATGGCTGGGTGGCGTGGCCGCTGTGTTTGCGGCCACGTGGATACGCGGACGTAAACGTGGTCGCAAAAGCCGCGACCGCGCCACCCATCTTGTTTCGCTGCCTGTATTGCTACAGCGTTCCTTTCGTCGAGGGCACTTCGCCGGCGCGGGCGGGGTCGATTGCCTTGGCGGCGCGGAGGGCCTGGGCGACGGACTTGAAGACGGCCTCGGCGATGTGGTGGTCGTTGGCGCCGTAAGGGACGTTGATATGCAGGTTCATCCCGGCCGTCGCGGCGAAACGGCGGAGGAACTCCTCAACTAACTGCACGTCAAACGTGCCGATCTTTTCGCCGACGAAGGGGACATTAAAGACCACCGCCGCCCTGCCCGACAGGTCAAGTGCGACGTTGGCGAGGGCGTCTTCCATCGGCACCGACGCCCAGCCGTAGCGGCGGATGCCGGCCTTGTCGCCCAGGGCCTGCCCCAGCGCCTCGCCAAGACAGATGGCGACGTCTTCGGTGGTGTGATGATCGTCCACCTCCAGGTCGCCGCCGGCCCGGACGGTGATGTCCGAGAGGCTGTGCTTGCCCAGGTGGTCCAGCATGTGGTCGAGGAAACCGACACCGGTGGCGGCATCGACCTTGCCTGTCCCGTCAAGGTCCAGTGTCAGTTCGATGTCGGTCTCTTTGGTCTTGCGCTTGATTGTGGCTGTGCGATTTTTCGTTGTCATATTATTGCCCTCATTGCATCAAGCATCGCGGCGTTTTGTTTATCCGTTCCTACGGTGATTCGGAGTTTATCATCCAGGTCCGATTGTTTGAAATATCGGACCAGTATTCCCCCGTCCTTCAGGTCCCGGTAGATGCGTTCGGCGTCGCCGGCGGGCGGGCGGACCAGCAGGAAATTCGCCTGCGACGGCCAGACGCGAAAACCCAGGGCGGCAAGGCTGTCGGCGAGTTTCGCGCGAGACGCCTTGACCTTATCGGCGTTGGCGTTTTTGTGGTCCTGGTCGGCAAAGGCGGCCGATCCGACGGCGGCGGCGACGGCATCTACGTTGTAACTGTCCTTGACCTTCCAAAGCCCCTCCAGCAGTGCCGGCGCCGCCACGCCGAAACCCAGACGCAGCCCCGCAAGCGAATAACCCTTCGAGAGCGTTCGCAGGACGATGACATTCTCGCGGTGGCGGACCAGGTCAAGACAGTCGCCGTCGGCGAAATCGACGTAGGCCTCATCGACGACCAGCACGCCGGCGAGCCGTCCGGCCAACTCGCCGAGTTGCTCGATCGAATAGGTCGTCCCGGACGGACTGTTCGGGCCGGCGACAAACGTAACGGCGGCGTCCGCTTCAGCCAGTGCGTCGGCGGGCAGGGAGTAATCTTCATCATACGGAACTTCGACGCGCCGACCGGCCTGGATCTCCGTCAGCGTCCGGTAGAGCACGTAGGTCGGCACGGAGTACGCAACGGCGTCATCCGGGCCGACGCAGGCGCGCAGGATCATCGTCAGTATCTCGTCGCTGCCGTTGCCCGCGAGTATCCAATCGACAGGGACGCCGAGCACCTCCGAGACGGTTTGACGGAATTGTGTAGCGACCGGGTCGGGATACCGCCGCAGCGTCTCGCCGTCGAGACCGGCCAGAATCTCCATCGCCCGCGGCGAAGGCGGATATGGATTCTCATTTGTATTGAGTTTGATAACCCGCTGCCCCGCCGCCGGCTGCTCGCCGGGAACGTAGCCG
>DAOVFI010000100.1 GCA_030673005.1 Planctomycetales bacterium | reverse complement strand
GCGTGGCCGGGAATGGCGACATCTCCGCCGATCCGCTGTTCGCCGATCCTTCAAAAGGCGACTTTCACCTCAAGAGCAAGACAGGCCGATGGGACCCGAAGGCCGGGAAGTGGGTAAAGGATAAGGTGCACAGCCCGTGCATTGACACCGGCGCGCCAAAGACGAACTATTCGCAGGAGCCGGCCCCCAACGGCCGGCGCGTGAATATGGGTGCGTACGGTAATACCCGGGATGCTTCAAGGAGCATGGTTACCGGGTCCGGGGACCGGTAACGTATTCTGCGTGGACTCCCACGTGGGCGGTTATTTTTCGGTTGTGGTCTCTGCCGGCGTCGTTTCTAAGGCCGGTCGGGATGCCGGTTGCGCTTTTGGCTGGGACGCAGCCGGCTGTGTATCAACCAGTTTTGCCTTCAGTTCCAAAAGGCGCTTTGCCCGCTCGGCGGGTGTGAGTTTTTTCAGGGCCTTGCGCTGGGCGGGTGTGAGGCCGGCAACCACCTTCTTCAGCCAGGTCGCGCGTTTCAGGTAGGCCTGTCTCTGTCGGGCCGAAAGACTGTGAAACTTCTCGGCCGCCTCCATTAACGCTATCTGGCTGTTTTCGTCCTGCTTCAGGAAGGCGTAATATCGGTCGCGCAGGTTGCGAAGTTCTTCAGGCCCCATCGAACCCCAGACTTTCTTGTTACGGTTCAGTTCCGCCAGCAGAGTCTCGCCGTGCTTATCCAGGGCCTGCTTCAGCAGGAGTTGCCTGACCTTGCTGCCGGGGGTCTTTTTCGGATCCCTGCGCGGGCGGGGAGCGCCGTCGGCATTACTTGCGAACGATATTAATATCAGCGCCGCCAGAGCGGCTGCGATTGTGTATGCTGATTTCGACATCGGATTGTTACATCTCCTTGGTGTTGTCGAGCGCCGCCAGGGCCGAGAGCGTTTCGGCGTCTGCAAGGTCGCTGACTTTCTGATATTGGGTTACCTGGTCATAATTCCTGAACAACGGCAGTTGCCGTACGATAAATCGGTCTTCCGGCTGGAGGTCCTTTAGCACCGTGGCGATTTGGGCTTCCAGGCCTGTTGTAGCCCGTCTGCCCGCATCGTCGCCGGTCGAGGCGATCCGGCCGGTGTCCGGGCCGACGGGGCGGTGGGGTTTTGTCCTGTCGAATTGAGCAATTCCCAGCCACAGCGCCACGGCTATACAGGCCGCTGCCGCCAGCGGCGCCGCAATACGCGCCATGCGGACCAGGCCCCGACGACGACGTGCCAAACGGACGATCCGCTCGGCCAGGTCGGGCGCGGGTCTTGCCGGCTCCAGAAGGTCCGCCGCCCGGTCAACCGCGCGAAACTGCTCGAAAGTGGCCTGCCAGTCGCTGTCGGTTTCGACCAGACGCGCTACGCGCTCGGCCTGCTGTTCGGGCAATTCGCCGTCCATCCACGCGCTTAATTCTTCTATGTCGGATTGTCTTTTCAAACCTGTATCATCCATGGGTCATCCCCGGATGCGCTGCTGGTCCGTCGCAGGAACGGCCCAATTGCTCGATATTATCACGCCATTGTTGCTGACTTACTCAGTTCCGGCTGACCTCCTGCGGCAAGCCTTCCATTTTTTTCAACACCGCCGAGGCGTCAGGGATTCGGCAAATTTTATAGAAATTCGCGCCCCAGGTATCCCCTGAGGGTATCCCGCAGATTGCATCTCGCTCGCGACAGCAGGCTCTTGACCGCCATTGTCGAACATTCCAGTATTTCGGCAATTTCACGGTAATTCAGGTGTTCGTATTTATTAAGGACGAAAGGAATTTTCTGGTTTTCCGGCAGTGCGGCAATGGCTTCGGCGATTTTTCCCCGAAGTTCTTCGGCGTCGAGGCGTGTGTGGGGTCGGGATGTCCGCAAGTCGGGCACATCGCGACGCCGGCCGGTGCCGTCCTCGCTGTCGATCGTTTCCAGCGGTATAGACTTTATCTTCCGTTGCGCTCGAATAGCGTTGAGGGCGACGTTGGTGGCGATGCGATACAGCCAGGTGGTGAACTTGGCCATGGGTACGTACCGACCGGCAGTGCGAAAGACACGAAGAAACACCTCCTGCGTCAGGTCTTCGCTTTGGGCGTAATTGCCGATAATTCGGAATACCACCGAAAAGACCTTTTCCTGGTTGCGAAGGACGATCCGCCGGAACGCTTCATCGTCCCCTGCCTGAAAGGCCAGCATGAGACGGACGTCTTCGTCTTCGCGGACCCATTTGCTGCTCCCGTCGATGGGCGGATCGGGTTTTCCAGTATTCCCAGCCGCTATGACTGAACCTCCTGCCGGTATGTGCCTGACGAAATCACCGAAGAGGGATTGTACCGGATAATCGTTCTATTGCAAAACGCCTGAATGGACGGAGCGGTTGTGTTGTTCCTCGTGGCGTGGTCGCCTGCCCGGTCCGTTGGGGTCTTGGCCGGGAGCGCCATTAATGCTTTACGGGTGGGACGACCGTTCCACGTTTCGATGCCGGATCGTCTCCAGCAGAATCAGTCCGACGCCGACGACCAGCAGAATGTCGGCGACGTTGAAGACCGGATACCTGTATCCGAAGATATTCACGTCGATAAAGTCGCGGACGTGCCCGACGCACGTTTCCCTGCCGGGAAAGGTTACCCGGCTGAACAGTCGGTCGTAGGCGTTGCCCAGAGCGCCGGCAATAACCATCGACAGGGCCGCGTGCAGGCACCATTGCCGACGCGGCGACGTTGCAAATAGTATTATCACCGCCACAACGGCAACCATCGTTATCCCAAGAACGGCCAACCTTGGAACGTGACGGAATCCGAAAACGATACCCGGATTGGTTGAGAGGGTGAATTTCAGCAGGCCGTCAATCAGCGTAACAGACCGCTCCGGCCGGTCTATCAGTGCGCCGAAGACATAATGCTTGCTCAAAAGGTCTGCAACAACACCCGCCGTTGCTGCGAGAAGAAAAATTACTATCGTCGGGGTCGATTTGTATGCCGGACTGATATTTACACTGCAACTGCTGTCGTCGCAGGATGACGGTGATGCTTTCGAGGAGGCTCGCTTTGTCCTGCGGTTCACTTTGGACAAGAAGGGGCTTCTCCAACCGGCCCGGTTTCATTTCGGGTGGTCATGCTTGCCTTCCGGCAGCTGAGTCGGTTTCAATTTCGACGTTGGCCTCAGGCGCGCGAACCAGGCCCTGCTCGATCATGCGGGCGTAATCGATGGTGTACTTCGCCCAGGGTTTGGCGCGAAGCCTCGCCAGTGGTATGCGTCGGCCCGTACCCAGACAGATGCCGTAGGTTCCATCTTCTATTCTCAGGAGGGCCTGGTTGATTTCGAGGAGAAGCGCCTGTTCGCTTTCGAGCAGGCCGAGGGTGAACTCGTGCTCGAAGTTGTCGGTGCCGACGTCGGCCATGTGTGTCGGCATAGTGGAGAGGTTTCCGCTGCTTTTTCGGTTGACGGCGTTTTCCTCCATACCGTTCAGGTCACCCAGGAGCATTCTCCGCCTTTGCAGCAGGATCTCGCGAAACTCATCGAGATGCTTCCTGTTGAGGCGGGTTTTTCCGGGTCTCTTCGTCTTGGCGCCGGCGCTTTTGGACTTCGCTCCCTGCCGGGCGAGGCTGGGTTTCCTGGCGGTCGAAACTTTGGCCCCGGAGCCCTTTTTGCCGGTTTTACGTGTAGTTTTTTTGACCTTCTTCGTAGTCGAAGATGCCTGGCCTGCCTTGCCGGACGAGTCGGGTCGGCTGCGTTTGCCGCCGCTGCTCGACTGAGCCTTGCCTGTCCGGCCGGCAGGTCGCCGAGATCCGGTGGAGTTATTTTTATTTTTTTTTGCCACGCCGACAGTCCTTATTTGCCAGCCTCTTCTTCTGCTTGTCTTTCGGAGGCAGGCCGGTTTTTAGAAAGATTTACTATGCTCTTTTCACCATATTGCTCCCGGCACAGTCCAGCGAATATATCCGTTCCTTTGTACGGTGTCAAGGCCCTGCACCGGGCCGATTTCATCGTTTGGTTATCGACAAGTATCGTGAATAACTTTCGGAAGAGAATGCCAAAGGTCTTGACTTCGTAGGCCGATTGAATAGACTATCATGATGCCTGTTCGGTGGGGCCGAGGAGTTGCGTTTTCCGGCGGTTCGGTTGGTGAAGCGGTTCTGCCGATGGTGGAATAACCGATATAGATTGGCCGTTTCGGGCCGGTATTGAAAATTTGAAGAGTTATTGAAAAATCGTTCCCCGATAGCTCAATTGGTAGAGCGAGCGGCTGTTAACCGCTAGGTTGTAGGTTCGAGTCCTACTCGGGGAGGTTCAATTTTTTCGGGGAACTTCCCCGCCGATATGGTTAACGGTAAGCCCCGGAGCGAAAGCAACCGGGGCTTTTCTGCAAAGTGTTGGAGTCAAAGGGTTATGAACGTTTCCGGACAAGAGCGAAAGTCTCTGTTTCGCAGGTCGCAAACCGCACACCGGTTGCTACCGTGGACGGTTGACGCCGGTAATCGAGAACCTCGCCGCGAACTCTCTGACTCTCTGTTGAACAACCCCCTCTGGGTTAACAACTCCGTCCATCTTGGATCCTACAATGAAATCGAACTCGTCGGTTCGGGAGGCGTCGCATGGGCATAGACGAATCGATCATCCAGGAAATCATCAAACGGATTCTGGCCGTAGCCCAGCCCGACCGTATTATCTTGTTCGGTTCTGCCGCCACGGGTAAGATGACCCGCGACAGCGATATTGACCTGTTGATCGTCGAGCCGCAAATCGATGATCGTCGGGAGGAATACGTCCGTATCCGCCGAGCGTTGAGAGGCATCGACTATCCCTTTGATATTCTCTTTATTACCACGCAGTGGTTTGAGGAAAGCAAGAATGTCATTGGCGGCATCGCGTACCCAGCCAACAAGCATGGAAAGGTGATCTATGAAGCAGCCTGATCAGGTCAAACGCCGAATCTTGGCTGAGTGGCTGCGCAAGGCGGACGCCGACATTGCCGTCGCGGAGCGACTACTCCCCAACGAAGCGACATTTTTGAACGCTGTCGCATTTCACTGCCAGCAGGCGGCTGAAAAATACATCAAGGCTTTCCTCGTCTGGTACGAAATCGACTTTCCAAAAACACACGATTTGGAAGAACTGCTTGATTTGGTCGAAACATCGAATCGCGATCTTGCGGCGTCGTTGCGTGATGTGATTGTTCTTACGCTATACGGTGTGGAATTGCGGTATCCCGGAGATCGCCCCGACGCCACGCCGGACGAAGCCCGCGAAGCGGTGAAACTCGCCCGGCAAGTTCGAGATGCGGTCCTGCCGCTGCTGTCTGATCCGCCGGGCAATGCCAAAGCGTGAGCATGTCGGCAAAGCCGCGACAGCAGGAATGAATCGCAGTGATGCAGAAATGGATGTGCATGTGGATGATGATCTGCGCGAAATGATGGGCGAGGTGCCAAAGGCTTACGCCGCACGGTTTGCCGATCTCGTGAGGTTGACTGGTACGTTCTGCGATGCCCATCTCAACATCGAATACAAAGAGTTATGCCGCGAGATGGCTATTGCCGTCTGCCAGAAAGGCTCACCGGTTCTGAAGGGCAAGCCCGAGGGGTGGGCAGCTGGGATTGTCTACGCCATTGGCCGCGTCAACTTTCTGGACGACCCGAGCCAGAGCCCGCACATGAAATCGAAGCAGATCGCCGAAGGCCTCGGCGTCTCCGTGGCTACGATGCAGGCCAAGGCAAAGGTTATTCGTGAGGGGCTGGACCTCATGCCGTTTCATCCGGACTGGTCGCTGCCCAGCAGGATGGATGACAACCCGCTGGTCTGGATGCTGGAGGTGAACGGGTTTCTCATGGATATTCGCATGGCCCCGCGTGAAGCACAAGTCGCTGCCTACGAGAAAGGACTTATCCCGTACATCCCAGCGGACCAGGATGAGTAGGCCATGATCCGCTACGCCATCTATACCCGCCAATCTTCGGACGGGTTGTTGGACTTTTCCTCGTGCGACGCCCAGTTTGCGACCTGTCGAGATTTCGCTCAGCAATCCGGCGAACCCACTCTCCACTGGATCGAGCAACATTTCGATAATGAGGGCTACTCCGGCGCGACGCTGGATCGGCCGGGCATGCGGAGGCTTCGCAAGGTCATTGATCTTGGCGGAATCGACCGCATCTACACCACGGTGATGACAATCACCTTCACAAACCGCCTTGCTAAAATTGTAACCAACTGTCAATAAAGAACATGACGGAACGACATGTGAACCATCAGGTTGCCGAGAAGTCAGGGGCATTTTGAGTTTTTGTAAGCGACGCCGAATTCGCCGGCCAGAACACTCACGGCACCGGTTTATCTTATCATTTCGGCAACGGCTTGCCGCACCACGGGCAGTAATTCCACGATATGTGTGCTTCCTTCTTGCACTTAAGGCATTTTCGCGGAACGAACAGCGAGTTCAGTGGGCATTCGAACTCTATCACACCCCCGGTTTCGCCTCGCGTTCTGGCGAGTTCGACAACCAGTTTTCCTTTCTTGTACGGGTCCATAACCCGCCTGCCCCTGGCGTCGCGGTCTGCATAGACGAAAAAGTGGAAGTTCTTGCCCATATTCCCCATCGCGTTAGTCAGGATCGGCTTCATTATGTCCAACATTAAAAGAGCGTCCTTGTTAACGTTCCTGGCCTGTTTTACAGGAGTTTTTTTACCTTTTTCGTCAATGTACGTAACCTTCATGTTCCTGGCCACGGTTGCCTTGTCGTGGAAATTAAACGCCCCAAACGTGCCGATGTCCGTCCGCACAACGGCGATCATCGTGTATGGTTCGAGGGTTTTGATAATCTTATTGGCTTCTTCAGGCTTGATGGTTTTGTCCTGAAGCAATACCGATTTCCAGAACTCCACCGGAACCCACCAAACGAGATTCATTCCCGGCGTGGGTTCGGCCGATTTCTGAAGTTCCTCGGTCAGGGCATCGGAGTTCACCTTGAGCATGTCTTGTCGCTCCGCGCCCAACAGAACGGCCGCCGCCAGTACGGCAATCAGAAGCAGGGTTATCTTTTTCATTCTTTTCTCCTCATCTATCGTCCTGGAATACGCATTCACACCGTATGCGGTGATCCGCGCTCCGAAGCGTCTGTGGCCCGGCGAAGATTAAAACTATTTTCTCCCTGAAGAAGGCGCCTCGTCGGAACCGACCCGGCTGGGCGCTTTGTCCATCGCGCGGACGGATTTATCAAGGTCGGTCATGCGGCGGGAGATCATGTTCATCTGAAACTCTATTGAATTGAGGATCCAGAACTGGAAGTGGTCCACCTTTGACTGGGTATGGATCATCCAGATGATCTTCAGCGACACCAGCAGCACCGCCACTTCCAGCAGGAGCATCGGCGGCAGGAGAGGCACCTTCCAGCCCATCAAGTGCCGAAGCAGGTCGAACGCGAAGGCCGCCACCACTGCGAACAGGAACATGATGTTGATAATCATCTTACGTCGGCGGTTGGTCACCCCGCCGATCTGACCGACCACGTCGCGAATCCGGTTCTTCTGGGCCTTGTAATGCTCCAGTTCATCACGCAGTATATCCATCTCGTCCATCGTCGCTCTCCTTCAACAGCCCCTATTATGCATTTTTCCTCGCCAGAACATAGGCCGTTCGGGTCTTCAGGTCATCATCTGAAAGATTGCTGAAGGCGACGCTGAGTCGGCTGCGGGTAATTCCCGACGTATCTTCGGACTTGACTACGCGGACGATCTCGAAGCCGTTTTCTTCCAGCAGGCGGCGGTGGGTCGAGTAAGGCTGCCTGTTTATCAACCAGGGTCTTTTGCCTCGGATGAGTTTAAACGCCAGTTTCGACCAGGCCCAGTGTCCGTTCCATTGTCTCGCCAGGCCGTGGGATGAGAAATCGATCTGATGGCTCACGAAGCCGCCGGGCCTGAGCCAATGGGCCAGCGCCCTGTAAGTGCCGACCAGGTCCTCGACGTGTTCGAGCACTGCCTGGGAAAATATCATATCGACTGACGCCGGTCTCAACACATCCTCGCCGCACCAAGGCGCGAAATAGCGTATCTCGACGCCACTTTTATTGTCATTGTCGGAATTGGTCGGCGCCCCGTTCCTGTTTTCCTGATGGGTGGCACGGTCAAGCAACGCTTGGCCGTGGTATCGCTCAGAGGCGTTATCACGGCCAAGTCTTCGACTTGACCGTGCCACCCCTACTCGCTCATCAGGTTGTGCGGAACAGAGTTCCAGGACTTTCCGGAT
>DAOVFI010000311.1 GCA_030673005.1 Planctomycetales bacterium | reverse complement strand
CGCTGATTCGCTCGGTGGGGGGGAGTTTCCCGCTCCACTGCGGTACGTTCACACCCGCAGCCGACGTCAGTTGGCCAAGCAGTTCGCTTGCAGTCGGCACACCCGCCGGCGGCGCTATTATGGCCGACGTCTTTACCGATCGCGTTCCCGCCTGGCCGAACGAGCCGCCGGTCTCGCAGGCCAGTGCGACCGGAAGGACGATATTAGCCGATTCGGTCGTCCTGTTCGGCAGCGCCGCCGCCGCAACCGGTACATCCATCTCAGGCCAGCCCAGCATACCGACAATATCCACGCCAATAGCCACTATTGGTAGCATGGCCGGGACGGCCATGCCACCGCCCATACTACTTGTTATAGCCTTCGCCGTCGAAATCAGCCCAAGTTGCTCCCTGAGCCTCAATGCCGCCAGTGCGTTTGCGCCGACGGTCTGGGCCGAGACGCCTCCGCCGTGTGCGACGGCGAGTTTTCCCGCCAGGTAGCCTGCCCGACGCCAGATTGCTCCTCTGCCCGGCTCTGCCGAGATGATAACGCCCAGTTTCCTGCAACCTTCGACGGCTGATGATACCTGCTCGCTCGCCAGTGCATCGGCCTCGCCGCCGGGCCGGCAGGCGATACGCAGCGTCGCGTATTTGCCGGTTACTCCGCCGCCGCCGTCTATTACCACCAGCGGCGCGCGTCGGTGTTTTGCCAGTGCGTCCAGGACGCCGCGGGCGCATCGAGGATTGGCTGCGAATGCGTCGCCGACGACGACAAAGCCATCGCAGCCGACAAGGTCTTCGTCGGCAAGGTACGTCGCGCCGGACGCCTCGACGCCGAGCAGCATTTGTTCATCTTCAGGGCTGATAACGCAGCACAATCGGACGCCTTCCCAGGCCGATATGATCTCGGCCGCTGCTGCAATCTCTTCCAGCGGAAGATTTCCGTCGATCAGGACCGTTGCGCCCCCGCACATTCGCTCTGCCGCCGCGGATACCGCCTCGGAGTATTTCACCTCGGCCCCGCCGACGATAGCGCGGCGAATCCGCCTCGGCGAGCCTACAAGTTCGCCCAAGGCCGACCCGCGAGGACATAGACCAGCCCCGGCCTCGGATGGATACTCAACTGCCGGCAAGTCAGGACCAGCCCAGCCCAACTCCAACCGGCACATCGCCGGGCATAATGTGCAGCGCGACAAATTGTCCTGGTTGTCAGAAATCATCATTCACTCAGTAGGCCGGGCCGAGCGAAGCGAGTCCCGGCAAAGCGAATCATTCGTTCTTGTATCGCCGGGACTCCGCTGCGCTTCGTCCCGGCCTACATCTACCAATTCAGAAAACGTTCGGATAATCCTTAATAAGCGAATACTGCATATCGGGTCCGTCTTTGCAGAGGTAATACGGTCCTATGTTGCATCGGCCGCACTTGCCCATGCCGCAACTCATCCGCCGGTTCATCGAAAGATAAATCTGCTCCGGCGTAAGTCCTTCTTGCATCAGGGTCTGCGTAACGAACTTGAGCATTATTCCCGGTCCGCAGACGAACGCGGTGCAGTTGGACCGGTCGATGTCCATATCCTTTAATAATGTAGTAACGACGCCGACGTTTCCGTCCCAGCCGGCCTCGGGGCGGTCGATCGTGCAGGTGAAGTCAATTTTTTCAGTCTTGGCCCAATCATCGTGTTGCTCCCTGAAGAGCAATTCGTCCGTGCATCGCGCGCCGTACTTGATACTTACCCGCTTTACGCGATCCAGCTTCGCCAGCACAGCGTAAATCAGCGCCCGCAGAGGCGCCAGCCCGACGCCGCCGCCGACAACGAGCACCTCCTTGCCGTCGAGTTTATCTACGGGATAGCCTTTTCCGAACGGTCCGCGGAGGCCCAGCATCTGCCCGGCTGTACATTCGTGCAGGCGATCTGTCAGCATTCCGGTCTTGAGGATAGTAATGGCGATCTGCTCCGGCTCCAGCGGGCTGGAGGACGGTGTGAAAGGCCCTTCGCCGACGCCCGGAAGCGTCAACTGTGCGAACTGACCGGCCTTGAAGCGGTAGGGGGTTTCCGGCTTGAGCACCAGCGTCTTAATCGTCGGCGTCTCGTCGAGGTACGTAAGGATTCTCTGGATTCACTTCTCTTAAATCCTTTGGTGGCACAGGTTTGTAACCTGTGCAATCCTTCAACTGCTTAATTCCCGGTGGCACAGGTTTGCAACCTGTGTAGCCTTCATGCGCAGATTACGCACAGGTTACAAACCTGTGCCACCAGTTACTTCTTCAGGTCCTCGACCACCTTGCGAATATCGATAGCGCCCGGGCAGGCGTCAACGCATCGCCCACAGCCGGTGCATCCGAGCATTCCGTACTGCTGCGGCGAATAGACGAATTTGTGCAGGATGCGATTCGCCAGGCGGCTGCGAAGCTGGGGGCGGGGTGAGAGTTTCATGTTCTCCCCGCCTGCCATCCGGTGATATGTGCTCAACAGGCAGCTGTCCCACGTGCGGACGCGCTCTGCCGGGCCTTCCGCCAGGCGGTGATCGAACAGGTAGAAACAATGGCACGTCGGGCAGATGTTCGTGCACGCGCCGCACTCGACGCAGTCGGCTGCGAACTCCTGCCACGATTTGTCGTCGTCCAGCGGAAGGGTCGGCGGGTTTTCGGCGGTGGCGCTGTAGGTGAACTCGGCGTTCTGCTTTTTTATCCGCTCGACCATTTCGTCGCGGACGGCCTGCCTGGCCTTGAGATGCTCATCCGTCGCCGCGGGCAATTCCGCTCCGCCGCCGGCACGCAGCAACTCATCGCCCCTGTCGGTGAACGGTTCGACTACGTATCCGTTTTCCAGGGCCGTTACGTTGACGTCCGCCCCGTCGCCGTCTTCAACGTAAGGCCGGCCGGCAACCAGAACGCAGCAGCACGTCTCGGCGCAGTCAACGCAGTCGCACGAAACGATCGTCGTATTCTCCCGCCGGGCCTTGTAGGCAGGGTCGTCGAAGTCGCCTTCGAGCATAACCTTATCGAGATATTTCCACGCTTGCAGTTCGCAGGCCCTGACACCGACGACGACGGCAGGTTCGGCTGCGACGGCGACCGCCGTAGCGCCCTGTCCATATCTTGCGATTGCTTCGGCGGGGGGGAGGAAGAAGCCTTTAGCGCTCTGGGCGGCGCGGGGACGCTCAAGGGCGGGCGCTTCGGCGCAAGACTCAAAGTTGCGCACCCACGCGCCTGAGGCCGTAGGTTCAGGAATAAATACCTGCCTGTCGGAAAGGCTCGACAAACGTCTGACGAATTCGTCTTTCGGCACAAAGAAAACTGCCACTTCATTCTCCGGAAAGACTTATCAGGAATTGGCTATTGACGATTCATGGCCAAGCGCCGCATCAGTTTGCACACTATAGGAAACAAACCGGCAACAGTTCAACGCATATTTGAGAAATTTTCACGAAATCGCGGCATGGCATAGCCGGGTGGCGTGGTCGCTGTGTTTGCGACCACGTTAACATCAAGTACGTAGTATGTAGGGTGTGCAGGTTCTGTTCCCTGCACACCGAAAGCCATATTTGCCAATCGCGGTGTGCAGGGAACAGAACCTGCACAC
>DAOVFI010000754.1 GCA_030673005.1 Planctomycetales bacterium | reverse complement strand
GGATTTCACAAATAAAGAGTCAAAATAAACGGTAAGTAGCCCGCTTGCCACGCCGTAGCCTTAGCGAAGGCGGGTAGCCCGTAGTCGGTAGCCAGTAAAAAGAATGTGTTTTTCCCGGCTACCGACTACTGACTACTCGGTTACCTGATATTGGTCCCTTTATTCTGGATCGCTGTACTTAGGCCTGCATGATTTCCATCAAATCAAATTTTTTTTCAGACAAAATGACGGTTGGTCAAAGTCTTATACTGTGACGGATGAATGATCGACAATTCGCCAGCAATGAAGAATCCTCACGCCAAGGCGTGAATGGGACGCGAAAGCAACTTGCCGAGGCATACGATGCTTGCGCTGCCGGGCTGTATCGTTACGCGCTGATGATCCTGGCCGATCCGGCCGCCGCCGAGGACGCCGTGCAACAGGCCTTCGTGAAACTGGCGGGTATGAGGAAACGGATTTCCGAATTAGCCTCCCGCGACGGGTATCTTCGGACGGCGGTGCGGAATGAGTGTTACAGCATCCTCAGCAAAAAACGCCGCCGGGGCGAGGTGAACCTTGATAATCCGGGCTGTTTGCTCGTGGCGGCTGAAGATGCGCCGTCGGATCATCAACAGCAACAAGCAGTCGAGCGAGTGCTGCGTTCGCTGCCGGCGGATCAGCGCGAGGTAGTCCACATGAAGGTGTACGAGAAGATGACGTTTCAGCAGATAGCCGGCGCGTTGGACGTTTCGATTAACACCGCCGCCAGCAGGTATCGATACGCATTGGAGAAGTTACGCAGAATTCTGAAGCCGCCCCGTCAGACGGAGGGCCGATCAGATGAATGAACACGACAGGGAAATCGAGCGAATACTGGCACAGTTTCATCCCGCCGACCCGCCGGAGAGTTTGAGACGGCGCGTGCTGTCGGCGAGTTTACAAGCCCCGCCCGACCGGCGGGCCGGAGCAAGGAGAATCCTTATGTTCATAAAGAGCAGACCCGCCATCGCAGCGGCGGCAGTTATTGTCATCGCGTTGATGATTCCGTTCCTGCATTTGCCCGGAAGCG
>DAOVFI010000001.1 GCA_030673005.1 Planctomycetales bacterium | reverse complement strand
CGGCAAGATTCTGGACTTCCACTACCTGCCGTCCAAGGCCCGCATCGAGGTCGAGGAAGGTCAGGCCGTCCGACCCGGCGACCTGCTGGCGCGCCAACCGAGGGAAATGACCGGTACGCAGGACATCACCGGCGGGCTGCCGAGGGTTACAGAACTGTTCGAGGCCCGCAAGCCGAAGGAACCGGCGGCAATGGCGGAAATCTCCGGTACAGTCGAACTGCGAACCGACAAGCGCCGCGGAAAAATGACTATTATCGTCCGCTCGAAGTCGGAAATGGAGCGGGAACACCACGTCCCGCACGACCGGCACCTGCTGGTGCACACCGGCGACTACATAGAGGCCGGCGGCCAGCTGACCGAAGGGCCGCTCGTGCCGCACGACATCCTCGACATTCGCGGCGAGGACGCCCTCCAGAAGTACCTGCTGACCGAGGTCCAGAACGTCTATCGCGGACAGAAACAGACTATCAACGACAAGCACATAGAAGTCATCATCTCGCAGATGCTGCGGAAGGTCAACGTCGAGAACATCGGCGACAGCCAACTGCTTCCGGGCGAAGTGATAGATAAGTTCAAGTTCCGCGCCGAAAACGAAAGGATCGCCAAATCGGTCAAGATAGTCTCCGCCGGCGATACGGAATTCGTTGATGGCGAGGTTGTCTCGCGACAGAAGGTCGAACAGGTCAACGCCGAAGCCAAGGCCACCGGCGGCACGATCGCAAAGACGCGAAAGGCAAAACCGGCAATGGCAAAGACACTCCTGCTGGGGATAACCAAGGCTTCCCTTCAGTCCGACAGTTTTCTCTCCGCCGCCAGTTTCCAGGAGTCCACCAAGGTCTTCACCGAAGCGACACTGGCCGGCAAGGTGGACACCCTTATCGGTCTGAAAGAGAACGTAATTCTCGGGCACCTGCTCCCGGCGGGCACTTCTTTCAAGCCGTATTTAAACATGAAAATAAAACGCATGGTGGAAATACCCGAACTGGCCGTCCCCAAAACGGAAGCCGAAATGACCGAGGCACAGATACAGCAGGCCGTCCAGAGAGCACTGACAGGACAGGTGTAAAAAAATAAATGACTAATGTCTAATTACCAATGTCTAAGTAATGTCTAATGTCCAATGACTGAAAATAATGGGTATCAAGTTGATGATTCCGAAGAGCGTCCGGTCGGTTATTAGACATTAGTCATTAGTACTACTACGCCACTTGATATTGCGTGAATATCTATAAGCGATTATGGACACAGATGCTGCAACATAATGCGTCGCTGTCAGCATTCAGCGGTCAGCAATCAGCCAAAGGCAGATTGTCGAAGTTGGTTGCTGACTGCTGAATGCTGACGGCTGACAGCCTTTGCCGGTAGCATAGGAGATGTTCTCATAAGGCATCATATATGCCGGCCAATACAAAGTGGCGTTGTAATATTAGACATTAAAGATTATAATTGGATTAAAGGACAGTATCTGGTAGAGTTATCCAGAGAGGAAAAACAAGGTATGCCGACAATTAATCAACTGGTCCGAAAGCCGCGGCGCAAGCAGGTGGCCAAGAGGAAGAATGTGGCGCTGGAGCGGTGTCCGCAGAAGCGCGGCGTCTGCGTGCTTGTAAAGACGATGACGCCCAAAAAGCCGAACTCCGCCCTGCGAAAGGTCGCGCGCGTGCGGCTTAGCAACGGTAAGGAAGTAACGGCCTATATTCCGGGCGTCGATCACAACCTCCAGGAGCACAGCATCGTCCTGGTTCGCGGCGGGCGTGTGCGGGACTTACCCGGCGTGAGGTATCACGTCATCCGCGGCGCACTGGATACGGCCGGTGTGGAAGGACGCCGACAGGGACGCAGCCTCTACGGCGCAAAGAAGGGCAAATAAGATGGCGTATAAGAAGTGGACAGCATCGGCCAAGCAACTTGCGCCCGACCCGCGATACAAAAGCAAACTGGTCAGCAAGTTCGTCAACTGCCTGATGTGGGACGGAAAGAAAAGCACCGCCCGACGGATATTCTACGACGCGATGGACGTCGTCGCCGAAAAGATCAAAGACGCCCAACCTCTGGAAGTCTTCGAACAGGCGATAGACAACCTCAAACCCATGGTTGAGGTTCGCTCCAAGCGCGTCGGCGGGGCTAATTACCAGGTCCCCATGCAGGTCAACCAGAAGCGCCGCCTGTCGCTGGCGATACGATGGCTTCTCCAGGCGGTCCGCGCCGGCAGCGGTTCGCCGACCTCGCAGCGACTGGCGTCGGAATTGATGAACGCCTACCGAAAGGAAGGCGCCGCGATGACAACGCGCGAAAACATTCACCGAATGGCCGACGCGAACAAGGCCTTCGCTCACTTCGCTCGATAAACAACGATACGACCCACCGGAGACCGCAGAGAAACCGCTGCGGTCTCTTCGCTTATGTAAATCGGCCGACTGCGAGCCTTCTGGCGGATTCAGTACGGATGTACAGTCACTGACGACTGAGTGTTTCAGGCATGGCAAAAAAACTACAACTAATTCGGAACATAGGCATCGCCGCCCACATCGACGCGGGAAAGACCACCGTAACCGAGCGGATTCTGTACTTTTCCGGAAAGAGTTACAAGATAGGCGAGGTTCACGACGGTACTGCGGTAATGGACTACCTGGTTGAGGAACAGGCGCGGGGAATCACCATCACCTCGGCTGCTACGACACTGTCATGGAAAGATTACACCGTCAACCTTATCGACACTCCCGGGCACGTCGATTTCACAATCGAGGTGGAGCGGTCGCTGCGAGTCCTTGACGGCGCTGTGGCGGTCTTCTGCGCCGTCGGCGGGGTTGAGGCCCAGAGTGAAACCGTCTGGAACCAGGCCAGCCGATACAACGTACCGCGACTGTGCTTCATCAACAAGATGGACCGTCTCGGCGCGGATTTCGAGATGGTTCTGGGCGAGATTCGCGACCGCCTGGGGGCAACGCCGGTGGCGATCCAGTTGCCGATGGGCGCCGGCGGCGACTACCGCGGGCAGATCGACCTTATCGAGCAGCGGGCGATGTTCTACGAATCGGCGGAGATAGCGATGGAACTGAAGGTCGGCGATATTCCGCCCGAATACGCCGACGCCGTCGAGATCGCCCGTCACGACATGATCGAGTCCGTCGCAGAAGCAGACGATGAGTTGATGGATAAATACGTTCACGAGGAACCGATTTCAGCGGCGGACATCAAATCGGCGATTCGCCGGGCGGTCGTCGCCGACCGGATTCATCCTGTCCTGTGCGGCTCGGCGCTGAAAAACATGGGCGTCCGGGTCCTTCTGGACGCGATATGCGACTATCTGCCTTCCCCGCTGGACGTCCCGGCCGTCAGGGGGATCGAAGGGTCAGGATCGCACACCCATGACGGGCAGCCGGAACGCCTTGTCGAGCGAACGGCAGATCCCGACGAGTCGTTCTCGGCCCTGGTGTTCAAGATCGCCGCCGACCTGCACGGAGACCTTTATTATCTCCGCATTTACAGCGGCTCGGTAAAGGCCGGCACGCGCGTCTTCAACCCCATCCGGCAGAAGAAGGAGATTGTCTCTCGTATTTGGGAGATGCACGCCAAGCAGCGTATCCGTCGCGACCGGGCCGATGCAGGCGATATTGTCGCCGTCGTAGGGCCTAAGGCGAGTCTCACCGGCGACACGCTGTGCGATTCACACCATCCGATAATCCTGGAGAAAATAAAGTTCGCCAAGCCGGTGATTTCCATGTCGATCGAGCCGGCGTCCGCCGCCGAGAAAGACCGCCTCGCCGACGCCCTTGCGACGCTCCGTCGGGAAGACCCGACCTTCCGGACCGAAATGGACCGCGAGACCGGGCAGCTGCTGATTTCGGGGATGGGAGAACTGCACCTGGAGATTATCAAGAACAAACTGATGCGCGACATGGGCGTTTCGGTCCGGGTCGGGACGCCGCGTGTAGCCTACAGGGAAACGATCACCGCCGTTACCGAAGCCGAAGGCCGATTCATTCGCCAGACCGGCGGGCGCGGGCAGTACGGCGTGGTCGTGCTGAAGATCGAGCCGACATCGGCGGCGACCCGCGCGGAAACCGGCGACGACGAATCGCCCGTAATCTTCATCAATAAAATAATCGGCGGGGCGATCCCGAAGGAGTACATCTCCGCCGTCAAGCAGGGAGTAACAGACGAGGCCACCAGCGGTCCGCTGGGCGGGTATTCCATGACCGGAATTACGGTTACGCTGTTGGACGGAAAGCATCATCCGGTGGATTCCTCGGAACTGGCCTTTTCCCGCGCCGGGGCGATGGCGTTCGCCGCGGCGGTCAAAAACGCCACGCCGGTCTTTCTCGAACCGATTATGCGCCTGGAGGTAAGCGTACCGGAGAACAACCTCGGCGCCGTTACCGGCGACCTGAACTCGCGCAGGACGGAAATCACCACTATGGAACACCGCAAAAATTACTGTAAACTCATTGCCGAAGCGCCGCTGGCGGAAATGTTCGGATACGCCACCATCCTGCGGTCGCTGACACAGGGGCGGGGCACGTACGTGATGGAACCGATGACCTACAAGGTCGTTCCGGCCGATGTGGCGGGGAAACTGACCTGACAGAACGTACAGCCCGACAGCCGGACCGGTTGTGCGTTTATGCCCGAAGCCTTCGGGTGTCTATGCCTGCGAGAAAAAAATCTTGAAAATATCTGTTTCAATAATTGACAGATATAAATGATCTTATATACTGGAAAGGCTTTGTAACTTGTCTGCCTGAAAATCCCAGGATTGCAGGTCGGAGAGTAACGCACATGTTGCAGGAAAAGATTCGAATACGAATGGAAGCCTACGACCACCGGGCGCTTGACAGCTCGGCCGGTGAGATCGTTGAACATGCCCGCAGGACGGGCGCCCGTGTTAGCGGGCCTATTCCACTTCCGACGCGGATCGAGCGCTACACGGTGTTGCGAAGCCCGCACGTGGACAAGAAATCACGCGAGCAGTTTGAGATGCGAACGCACAAGCGGATCATCGACATCTACGAACCGACGGTCCGTACGATCGAGGCATTGAACCGGCTGGTTGTCCCGGCGGGTGTGTTCGTGAAGATAAAGGCGTAGAGCAGGTAATGGCGGCGCGGATTTTCAGGCTCGTGCCTTTTTGATTATGGTCAAGTCTGCACCGGCCGGCAACCTTGAATAGAGTGAAAGTGTACGGATGTATCCGGCGTTGATTGGAAAAAAGATCGGGATGACGCAGATATTCGCCGAAGAAGGCGCCGTCTGCCCGGTAACCGTCGTGCGCGCCGGACCGTGCGTGGTTCTTCAGGTCAAGAATATCGACGGAAAGGACGGTTACGACGCCGTCCAGATCGGCTTCGAGGATGTAAAAATCGCACGAGCCGCAAAACCGGCGATCGGACATGCCGAGCGGGCGAAGACCGAACCGAAAAAGATCGTCCGGGAAATCCGCCTTGATGATCAGAACGCCGACGTTGAAGTCGGTTCAACCATGACAGTCGAGTTGTTCCAGGACATTAAATTCGTGGACGTCATCGGAACCACCAAAGGCAAGGGTTTCGCCGGTGGCGTCAAGCGCCACGGCTTCAAGGGTCAGCCGGCAAGCCACGGCGTCGAGCGAAAGCACCGCAGCCCGGGTTCCATCGGCGGGCACGGAACCGACCTGGGGCACGGCGGAAACATCAAAAAAGGCAAAAAAATGGCGGGGCACATGGGCTCGGAACGCTCTACCAGCAGAAATCATCGACTGGTGGGCATCGACGCAGAAAACAACCTGCTGCTGATAAAAGGATCGCTGCCCGGACCCAACGGCGGGTATCTGTTCGTCAGGAAGTCCCGCACTGCAAAAAGTAAAATAAGTTCGGGTGGCACAGGTTTGTAACCTGTGCTGTTACAGGAATGTTGAGAGGGCACAGGTTGAAGACCCGTGCCACCGATAAGAGATGCTGGAAGTTAACGTTTACAACACGGCCGGCGAGCAGGTCGAGACGCTGAAGATCGACGATGAGCGTTTCGGCAAGACCGTCAACGTCGCACTGCTGAAGCAGGCGATCGTCGCCTATCACGCCAACCGCCGGCAGGGAAGCGCCGCCACAAAGGGACGCGGACAGGTCGCAGGCTCTACACGGAAAATCTTCAAGCAGAAGGGAACCGGAAACGCCCGGCGGGGTCCGATACGGACCGGTAAGGTGCGCGGCGGTGGAATGACCTTCGCAAAAACACCGCACAGTTTCCGAAAAACCCTTCCGAAAAAAATGCGACGAGGGGCGCTGAATTCGGCAATCCTCGCCAAGATCCTCGGGCAGAACCTGCTTGTAGTCGATGGGATGAGCCTTGAGGAGCCGAAGACGAAGTTCGTAGCAGATGTCATGGCGAAATTGAAGATAAACCGTTCCTGCCTGCTGGTGCCGGCAGGGCTGGATGAGACGCTCTACAGGAGCGCAAGAAATATACCGGATATTACCGTCCGTCCGGTGGACGATCTGAACGCATTTGAGGTCGCCACCCGGCAGAAAATGCTCCTGACCCGCGAGGCGATGGAAAGGCTGCTGGACCGGACAGACGAAAAGGCGGTCGCAGAAGCGGATGCAAAGTCGGACGCTGAGGCGCCGGCATAGATATGAAAAACGATATTTACAACACGATAGTCCGACCACTGGTGACCGAGAAGGGCACGCATCAGTCGCAGACGCGGAATGCTTATGCCTTCCAGGTTCACCCGGAAGCGAACAAGGCGCAGATCAAGCAGGCCGTTGAGAAGATCTACAGCGTCAAGGTCCTGAAGGTTCGCTCGGCCAATCGCCGGGGCAAGCCGCGAAGGGTAGGATACAAGATGGGCACGACCAGTCACTGGAAAAAGGCGGTCGTAGTACTGCACCCGGACTATCATATTGACCTGTTTTAGAAAAGGTAAGAGTTCAGCATAATGCAGAAGAAAAGAGCAAGTCAGGCACACATAGTATTTATCACTCCGTCTGTTTGGAGTGATAAATACTACCCCTGCGCGGACGTAAGAGGCGACGGAGAAATGAAAAAACAATTCCAGAAGATGAATTATTTTTTCATTTCGTGTGCCTGACTTGCTCTTTTCTTCTGCATTTATTGCAATTGCGTGAATAGTTACGATTGAAGTAAAGATAGAATAGTATTGGGTAAAAACGGACGTCCCGGCAGAAAACGGGCGAGTAACCAATGGCAATCAGGATTTACAAACCGACATCGGCGGGCAGGCGGAACGCGAGCGTCAATCTCCGCGAGGAGTTGACCGGTGATGCGCCGACCAAATCGCTTCTGCGTCCGCTCCGCAAGACCGGCGGCAGGAACCATCATGGCGTCATCACCAGCGGGTTCCGGGGCGGCGGGGCCATGCGTTTGTATCGCCTGATTGACTTCAAGCGCAATAAGGACGGCTCCGAAGGCACCGTAGCGACGATCGAATACGACCCGAACCGCACCTGCAACATCGCGTTGATAAAATACGCCGACGGTGAGAAGCGTTACATCCTCGCCCCGGTTGGCCTGAAGGCCGGACAGAAGGTATATTCCGGCGACGACGCCGAGCCAAGGCTGGGAAACTGCCTGCCCTTGTCGCGTATCCCGTCCGGTATGAGCATTCATAACATCGAACTGATTCCCGGCGGCGGCGGCAAAATGGTCCGAACGGCAGGCGGCTCGGCCAAGCTGATGGCGAAGGAAGAGAAAACGGTCCACCTGCTCCTGCCCAGCGGCGAGATGCGGATCGTCTCGTCAGCGTGCAGGGCGACGATAGGGCAACTGGGCAACCTCGATCACCAAAACGTTCGCCTGGGCAAGGCCGGTCGCAAGAGACACATGGGACGGCGCCCGCACGTCCGCGGCGTCGCACAGAACCCCGTGGCTCACCCGATGGGCGGCGGCGAGGGTCGAAGCGGAGGCGGGCGGCACCCGTGCAGCCCGACCGGAAAACCGGCCAAAGGCGGAAGGACCAGAAAAAAACGTAAAGCCTCGAATAAACTGATCATCCGCCGCAGAAAAAGCAGACGATACGGTCAGGTAAAACTGTAACCTGAACGATAGCAGAAGGTTAATGACGGTCCTGCCCGACGTGGCATGACAAGAGAGCGAGAAATGGCAAGAAGCCTGAAAAAAGGCCCGTACGTGGATGAAAAACTCTTTCGCAAGGTCCAGCAACAGAAACAGTCCGGCTCGCGCGAGCCGATCAAGACCTGGGCGAGGACCTGTACGGTCGTCCCGGAATTCGTCGGGCATACTTTCAGCGTCCACAACGGTAAGATATTCAACTCCGTCTTCGTTACCGAGGATATGGTGGGACATAAACTGGGCGAGTTCAGCCCGACGCGGACGTTCCGAAGCCACACACTCGCCAGGCGGAAATAGATTGAAAGACGACGACGGGCGGCAGGGAGACCGCGCCACCCGCCGCAGACGTGATTTGATTGTGGAGCAATAGACACTGATGGCCTGGAAGGCAAAGCACAGATTCGCCCGGATAAGTCCGCGAAAGGTTCGGCTGGTGGTCGATCTGATTCGCGGGCGCGACGTTGACGAAGCGCTGAACCTGCTGAAGTTCACGCCGCAGCGCGCCGCGTCGATGGTCCGGAAGATACTCACCAGCGCCGTCGCCAACGCCGATGAGGCCGAGGCCGATACGGATTTGCTCTACGTCCAGACGGCGTTTGTGGATGAGGCGCCGACAATGAATCGCTGGCGCCCCAAGGACCGCGGACGGGCCTTCCCGATACGCAAACGTAACAGCCATATAACAGTGATAGTCGAACAGAGAGGCGCGGGCGAATAAGGGTTTTTAAAAAACTCCGGCGCAACCGGAGAAATCGGAAAAGGATTATGGGTCAGAAAGTTTCGCCAATTGGTTTCAGGACGGGCATCACCCGCGGGTGGGCGAGCCGGTGGTTTGCGCCCAAGAGCAACTACGGCGAGTTCCTGGTAGAGGACTGGAAGATCAGGGAGTTCATCGAGAACCGCCTGAACCGCCAGCCGCCTTATGCAGGCATAAGCAGAATAGAGATCGAGCGGACCCGCGAGGAGGTCAAGGTAACGCTGCGGACCGCCAGGCCGGGACTGGTCATCGGACCCAGGGGCGCAGAAGTAGAGAAACTCAAGGACGCACTGGAAGACCTCTCCGACAGGCGCGTGAACGTCAACGTCATGGAGATTTCCAAGCCGGACCTGGACGCGCAGCTGGCGGCAGGGTCGGTGGCTGAACAACTGAAGCGGCGGGCGAGTTTCCGGCGTTCTATCAAGCAGCGGTGCGAGATGATAATGCAGGCCGGTGCCAAGGGCGTGAAGATTGAGGTTTCAGGCCGGCTGGGTGGTGCGGAGATGAGCCGGAAGGTCAAGCAGATCATGGGCTCGATCCCGCTGCATACGCTGGACGCCGACGTGGATTACGGCTTCGCCGAATGTTTCGCGACCTACGGCGCGCTGGGCGTGAAGGTCTGGATATATCGCGGCCTGTTCGGCGAAGTTGAGCAGGTCGAAAGTCGCTCTTCGGCGCCGACCGGACGGGGCGGTCCGGGCGGACACGCCCGACGAGGCGGAGGCGGCCAAAGGCAGCAAAGAGGCGGCGGCGCAAGGCAGCAAAGCCGCGGCGGCCCAAGGCAGCAAAAAGGCGGCGGCGCGCCGGCGCGCGGCGGCGCAAGGCGCGGTAAATCTGCTCCGGTAAAAACCGCTTCAACAAAATCCGCTCCGGCGGATACCGCCGACCGGAAGGGCGCCGGACCGGTCGCGGAAAAACAGGAAAAACCGGCGGATTCGACGACTAAGCAGCAACAGGGCGAGGTTGACACGGGACGGCAGGAAACCGGCAGTGCGGTTCAGTCTCCTGAAACCTCCGGAACCGAGGAAAAGAAGGACTAATAAATGGCGCTGATGCCCAAAAGAGTCAAGCATCGCAAGATGCAGCGAGGTCGGGTACGCGGCAACGCCACCCGGGGCAACAAGGTCTCGTTCGGCGACTTCGGTCTCCAGACCCTCGAGGCCGGTTGGATCACCGCGCGCCAGATAGAGGCAGGCAGGGTGGCGGCGACGCACTTCCTGCACCGCGAAGGAAGGGTCTATATCCGGATATTCCCGGACAAGCCCGTTACCTCCAAGCCGCTGGAGACGCGGATGGGCAAGGGCAAGGGTGAACCGGAGATGTGGGTCGCGCCGGTCAAGCCCGGAACGATGCTCTTTGAGATTTCCGGCACAGAGGCCGACACCGCCAAGTCCGCCCTTCGACGGATCGCCTGCAAGATGCCGGTGCGGTGCCGACTGGTCAAAAGGCTTCAGGCACGATGAAAATCGACGAGATAAGACAACTTTCGGATGATGAAATCCAGGCCGAACTCGAACGCCTGCACAGGCACCTGTTCGACCTGCGGGCGCAGGCGGTTACCGAGAAACTGGAAGACCCCACGATGCTCGCCAAGGCAAAGCGCGACATCGCTCGCGTCCTGACTATCCGGCACGAACGCGAATTGGCTGAAGCGGAGACGACGGAACAGGCACAGACGTAACGGGCCGTACTGACAGACAGATAAGGCATTAAACTGATGGAAATGAACGCCGACACAACCCGGATGAAGAAAGCGCCCCTCGAAAAGGACGGGCAGGTTCCCAAGAAGACCGGAACGAAAAAGGTCTTGCGGATCGGCGTGGTCGATTCGATCTCCGGGAACAAAACCGTGCGGGTGGTGGTCGAAAATCTTACGAAGCATCCGCTGTACGGAAAATACGTGCGCCGCCGGTCGAAACTGTTGGCGCATGATGAGAATACAAAGGCCGGTCTCGGCGACACGGTCGAGGTGACACAGTGTCGCCCGATCAGCAAAAGAAAGTCGTGGCGCCTTGTCCGCGTGGTCAGGACCGCCGCCGGCGCGACAGTCGAATCGTAAAAAAGACGGATTAGAAGTGATTAAGTGATTCAACAGGAAACAAAACTCGACATAGCAGACAACACAGGCGCGAAGCGCGTACTCTGCATCAGGGTATTGGGCGGTTCGACGGCGCGCGGACAGTACACCCGCAGGACGGCGGGCGTCGGGGACGTGATAGTCTGCACCGTAAAGAAGGCTTCGCCCGGCGGGATGATCAAGACCAGCGAAATCATCCGCTGCGTCATAGTCCGGACGGCGTTTCCCATCCGTCGGCGGGACGGAAGTTACGTACGATTCGACCGGAACGCCGCCGTCGTTATCGACGAGAACAGGAACCCGCGGGGCACGAGAATCTTCGGCGCCGTCGCGAGGGAATTGAGAGAAAAGAACTTCATGAAAATAGTTTCACTGGCCGCCGAAGTCGTCTGACGACGGGTGAGCGGCAGCTGGTGGCAGAAGCCCGATTGCGAGCAGTGTTGCCACCGGGGCGCAGGATAAGATAATGGCGCGACACATACGAAAAGGTGATACGGTGATGATAATCACCGGCGACGACAAGGGAAGGACCGGCGAAGTCCTGACCGTCTATCCCGGCAGAGGGAAGGTCCTCGTCCAGGGCGTCAATCAGACTTATCGACACCTCAGGCCGTCGCGACAGCACCCGCAGGGCGGCAGGATCAGAAAAGAGATGCCGATTAACATCTCCAACGTCCTGCCGGTGGACCCGCAGACAGGACAGGCAACGAGGGTCGGGTATCGTATCAACGACGACGGGCTGAAGGAACGGTACGCAAAAAAGTCCGGTCAGGTACTGGGACTGGTCGGAAAGAAGAAGGCCTGATTTATTATGATTATTCGTCTTCAGGAAAAATACAAGACTGAAGTATTACCGGCTCTGACAGAGGAGTTCGGATGCGCCAACCGACTGTCGGCGCCGCGACTGGAGAAGATCGTCGTGTCGATGGGGCTGGGCAGGGCCGTCGATGACCAGGCCTGCCTGGAGCCGGCGGCGGCGGAACTGGCGCTGATAACCGGGCAGAAACCCGTAATTACACGCGCTCGCAAGAGCGTATCCAATTTCAAACTTCGACGTGGCATGAATATAGGGATGAAGGTAACATTGCGTGGCGGGCGAATGTACGAATTCCTCGAACGCCTTATCTCTTTGGCGATACCACGCGTAAAGGACTTCCGCGGCCTGGCGCCCGGCGGGTTCGACGGGTGGGGAAACTACAACATGGGCCTGACCGAGCAGACCGTTTTTC
The DNA here is from genome assembly GCA_030673005.1 of Planctomycetales bacterium. GTDB lineage: Bacteria > Planctomycetota > Phycisphaerae > SM23-33 > SM23-33 > DAOVFI01. The sequence goes on along the minus strand of DAOVFI010000001.1, from coordinate 15,746 downwards.
CGGAAATCAATCCGGACAAGGTGAAAATTACACAGGGCATGAACATTGCGATAATAACCACTGCCGGGACGGACGAGCAGGCGCGCAGACTGCTGGTGCTGCTGGGAATGCCGTTCCGGTCAACCGAACAGCCCGGAAGGACATAAGCCGCCACGGATCCGCCGGCGCAGTCCCGGCGAGGCGGCCTCCGGTGGAATTCAGCCGGAAATACCGTAGCGATGAATAAGGCGTGAAACAGGACGGAATAATGGCGACCAGCGCGCAAATAGCGAAAAGCAAAAAGAAACCCAAGTTCAGCACACGCATCCAGAGGCGCTGCCAGATGTGCGGGCGCCCCCGGGCCGTGTACCAGAAATTCAGGATATGCCGCATCTGCCTGCGCAAACTTGCCAACGAGGGCAAGGTGCCGGGCATGAGGAAGGCGAGTTGGTGAGGCGCAGACGAATATGAGTCTTTCAGACCCAATTGCCGACATGATTACGCGAATCCGCAACGCCGTGCGCGTCGGACACAAGACGGTCAACGTCCGCGCAAGCAGGATTTGCGAGGGCGTCGCCGGCGTTCTCAAGGAAGAGGGATACATCGACGACTACATTCGGATTGACGAAGGAACCGGCGGCCCCAAGGGCGCAGGTTTGCTGCGGGTGTATCTGCGTTACGGACCGGGCGGCGAACAGGTGATAACGGAACTGATACGAACATCGAAGCCCGGAAAGCGGGTCTATAGCGGCGCCTCCGACCTGCCAAGACCCATGGACGGGCTGGGAGTAGCAATCGTCTCAACCAGCCGGGGCGTGTTGTCCGACCGCCGCTGCCGGGCCGAGAACGTCGGCGGAGAGGTGCTCTGCACAGTATGTTGATTTTATCCGGTCCCGATACGACTCTCCGGCAGGCGAGTCGGGATATCGAGCACGTTGGAATGTGATTCAAAATGTCGCGAATAGGAAAAATACCGATTATCGTCCCGGACGGCGTAAAGGTCTCCATTGACGGCAGGACCGTGAATGTCGAAGGCCCAAAGGGCAAACTTTCCTGGACCTACCGGCAGGAGGTAAGCGTTACCAGCGACTCCGGCGGCGGGACGATTGTAGTCGAGCGGGTCGGAAACGACCGCATCTCGCGTTGCCTGCACGGAACGACACGGAGTATCATCGCCAATATGATTAACGGCTGCCGGACCGGTTACGAAAAGGCGTTGGAGATATACGGCGTCGGATACGGTCTCCAGGTGCAGGGCGGGAAGGTGTCGCTTTCCGTCGGATACGCCCGGGAAGTGGTCTTTGATATTCCCGAAGGTTTGACGATAACGGTCCAGACCCCCCAGGCGCGGGGCGATTTGGAACCGGCCCGGTTTTCAGTTTCCGGCTCGGACAAACAGGCCGTCGGCGAGTTTTCCGCACGGTTGAGAAAGGCTCGCCCGCCCGAACCGTACAAGGGCAAAGGCATCCGGTACGCAAACGAGCATGTACGTCGCAAGGCCGGTAAGGCCTTTGCCGGTACCGGAGAATAAAAAGTGGCACAGGTTTGTAACCTGTGTAACGACGGGTAGCACAGGTTTGTAACCTGTGTAACGATGGGTAGCACAGGTTTGTAACCTGTGTAACGATGGGTGGTGCAGTCCCTTGGGGACTGTGTTGCTCCGAAAGCGGACCGAACATAATCTCAGGAGTCCGTTCCATTCGTCGTGGCTGGATGAGTAAGTATAATGAAGCGTTCGATTGAAAATAAGGTCCGACATCGTCGGCGGAAGTTGCGGGTCAGACGCCGTGTATCGGGCAGCCCGGACCGCCCGAGGCTTGCGGTCTTCCGGAGCAACAAGAATATCTACGCGCAGATCATCGACGACAGCGCCGGAAAGACGTTAGTCTCCGCCTCCAGCATGGACAAGGACCTGCGGGGCAAAATCGGATACGGCGGAAACATCTCCGCCGCCGCGGCCGTCGGTGTAAAACTGGCCGAATCGGCTGTCGGCGCGGGTATTAAAAAGGTAGTATTCGACCGCAGCGGTTACGCTTTCCACGGGCGGGTAAAGGAACTCGCCGAAGCCGCCAGGAAGGTCGGCTTGGATTTCTGATACGGTGGCGCAGGTTTGTAACCTGTGGCGCACAAACACATAGCATAGACTCATGGAGCAGATATTTTGACGCAGATGCGGCGTAAATCCGAACCTTCAAGACGCGAAACGGACGGCTTCGACGAAGAAGCCCCAATGGAAGACCAGGTAGTGAAGATTTACCGCTGCGCGAAGGTTGTCAAGGGCGGTCGGCGTTTCCGGTTCGCCGCCCTGGTAATCGTGGGCAACCGCAACGGGCAGGTCGGTATCGGGTACGGAAAGGCCAACGAGGTGCCCGTCGCAGTGGAAAAGGGCATAAAGAACGCCAGGAGAAACATCGTTACCGTTACGCTCAAGGACAAAACGATACCGCACCGCGTAAAGGCAAGATACGGCGCTGCGAAGATCGTGCTGGTTCCCGCCAGTGAGGGAACGGGCGTTATCGCAGGCGTCCGACTCCGAGGCCTGCTGGAACTGGCCGGCATAAAAGACGTGCTGACCAAGAGCTACGGTTCGACCAACCCGAAAAACCTGGTCCGGGCGGGCATGAGGGCGCTGAAGAGCCTCCGAAGCGCCGAGAAAGTCGCCGAGTTGAGAGGTGTGACGTTATCGTAATCGGCGCCGCGGGTGTCCGGACCGTTGAATGATAATCCCCGGCCTGGAAAACCCGTCCCGACAGATTCGATGGATGTGAAATTGTAATGAAACTTGATGAAATAACAAGCAGAGCCGGTCGGAACAAGACGTCAAGACGCCTGGGGCGGGGTTGTCGAAGAGGCAAAACCAGCGGGCGAGGGCATAAAGGGGCCGGTCAGCGAGCAGGAAGAAGGTCAATGTTCGGGTACGAAGGCGGTCAGACGCCCGTCCTGGCGAGGATACCCAAACGTGGATTCAACAATGCCAACTTCCGCGTGCAGTTCCAGATTGTCAACGTCGCCGAACTGGATGTATTCGACGACGGCGAACGCGCCGACCCGGAAACGCTTGCAGGCAGGCGGATGATCCGTTCCGGCGGCGGACCTGTGAAAATCCTTGGCCGGGGCGAACTGAAAAAGAAAATTACTGTCGTTGCGCACGCTTTTTCGGCCTCGGCTGAACAAAAAATCCTCCAGGCTGACGGAAGCGTCGAGATAATTCAAGATAAATAGCAGGTAGGGTGTGCAGGCCTGCCTGCCGGTAGGCAGGTTCTTTTTCCTGCCTGTCTGCCGATAGGCAGGCACACCACACGCGGCAAGTGGCGCGGTTTTACAAGAGACGTATGTGAAAAAGCCCTTTCCGGGCTTGAAACGAAATAATAATGGTTTTCAGAGCAATCAGATTGATCTTCGGTCTCGCGTTGGTGGTCGTTGCGGCGATACTGGTAGTAGTCTGGGCCGTTCCCATGTTATCGGCTGCTGCCGGCGACCTGCGTGGACTTATCCTGCCTGTGGGTATGATCCTCGGCTCGCTGGCGACACTGGCGGCGTATTACTACGCTTTCTTCAGGCAGGACAATCCTTTCAACGGCTTCCGGGTCATCCTGGGCGTTCTGGCCGGCATGATCGTGTACTATTTCCTGGCGACCGGCGCGGTAGGGCTTTATGAATCGCTGAAGGCTGGAACCTTCGGGGCCGCCGGAATAGGTGAACCGATTGTCAATCTTGTCCTGGCCGTAGCGGTCGTGGCGGTGTTTGGCTTCCTGGTCGCGGCAAGGACCTCCATCAGGCGCGTCCTGGAAAACATCTTCTCGGTGCCCGACCTGCTCAAGAAGGTCGCCTTTACGCTGGCGCTGCTGTGCATTTACCGGATCGGTTTCCACATCCCCCTGCCCGGGCTGAACCAGGAGGCCCTCAGCGGCTTCATGCAGAGACAGTCGGGCGGTCCGCTGGGGCAGGCGATGGAATATTTCGCCATGTTCACCGGCGGCAACCTCCAGAAGTGCACCCTGTTCGGACTGGGCATAATGCCCTATATCTCCGCTTCGATTATCTTCCAGTTACTCGTTACCGTCGTCCCGGCGCTGGAGAAACTCCAGAAGGAAGGACAGGCCGGTTACAAGAAGATACAGGAATACACCCGCTACGCGACCGTGGTTTTGTGCATAGTACAGGCGATAGGGATATACAAGTTCGTGATGAATCCGAAGTACACGAACCTGTACCCGCAGTACGCCGATTCTATAGGCGTTTTTCTGATGGCGATCTTCGGCCTGACGGCGGGAACAATGTTCCTTATGTGGCTGGGCGAGCAGATAGACGAATACGGCGTCGGTAACGGCATCAGTCTGATAATCATGGCCGGCATTGTCGCCCGGATGCCGTGGGCGATCCGTGAACTTATTTCGCGGGCGTCGCTGAAGGTTACCGGCGCAGGCGGCGACGACATCGGGATGATCAAGATAATTTTCCTGATCGCCGCGTTCGTGTTCGTTGTGGCCGGTTCCATTCTCATCACCCAGGCCCAGCGGCGAATACCCGTCCAGCAGGCAAAGCACACCCGGGGTCGGCGGGTGTACGGCGGGCAGAGGCAGTACCTGCCCCTGCGTGTTAATCACGGCGGAGTCATGCCGATCATCTTCGCCTCTTCGCTGATGATGTTCTTCAATGCCCCGGCCAACTGGATCGCCGGCGCCTGGCCGAACAACTGGTTCGCCGCCTTCCTGGGCAAGGCGTTCAACATGAACGACCTGGTTTATCAACTGGTCTATGTGGGAATGATTTTCTTCTTCGCATATTTCTGGACGACGGTGCAGTTCCGCCCCAAGGATATGTCCGACCAGTTGCGCGACAACGGCTCGTTTATTCCGGGACTGAGGCCCGGAAAACGCACCGCCGATTATCTCGAACGGGTAATGGAGCGTATTACCTACTGCGGAGCGGCGTTTCTTGCGCTTATCGCCGTCATTCCGCAGGTAGTGGCGGCCAATATGGGAATCCCCTTTAACATTGCCGCCTACCTCGGCGGGACGGGACTGCTGATCATGGTCTCGGTGGCGCTGGACGTGGTTCAGAGGATCGAGGCCGAACTTATCATGCGGAATTACGGCGGCTTCCTCAGCGGCGGCGGGCGGATAAAGGGAGCACGAGGATAATAAAACGAGTCCACAGATTACACGAATTACACGAATTTATAATGTGATATATCCGTATCGAGCAAGATAATGATGAAATCCGCAATCCACAATCCGCAATCCGCAATCAAAAGAGTGGTTCTAATGGGTCCGCCGGGCGCAGGAAAGGGAACACAGGCAAAACGCCTGGTCGAGAAATTCGGCATGATTCATCTGTCCAGCGGCGATATCCTCCGCGCCGAACGCACCGGCGGCAGCGAACTGGGCGAGAAACTGAAAAAATACATGGACGCCGGCGAACTGGTGCCCGACGAGATCGTCGTGGATATCATGGCCGGCGCTATAGCGAAACAGGATACCGAGAAAGGGCTGCTTCTGGACGGATTTCCCAGGACGGTCGCCCAGGCGCGGGCGCTGGACGAGCAGCTGGAAAAGATGGGCCTTCCGCTCGGAGCGGTGTTGATCATCGCAGCGGACGAATCGCTGCTGGTGGATCGTATAACGGGCAGGCGATCGTGCCCGAAATGCGGCGCGGTCTATCACGTAAAAAACATACCGCCGGCGAAAGAAGGCGTCTGCGACGCCTGCGGGAGCGAACTTGCCCAGCGGGCAGACGATACCGAAGAAGTGGTCCGGCAGAGACTGGACGCCTATCGCAAACAGACAGAGCCGGTGATCGACTATTATACCGCCGATGGGCGGAAGATAATCACTCTCGACGGCGGCTCGCCGTTGGAAGAGGTGGCTCAACAGGCCGCCGAAGCGCTGCGGGCGGGTAGTTAGGTCGCGCAGAGCCGGTTCTGACGATTAGGATAAAGGATAGAGATTAGCGTGGCGATAAAGTTGAAATCCCCTCGCGAGATAGAATTGATCCGGCAGGCAGGCAGGGTCGTCAGTCGGGTTCTCTCGCGTCTGGGTGAGATGGTTGCTCCGGGTGTCACGACAGGTGATCTGGACGCAGAGGCCGAGAGACTGACGCAGCAGTTGGGCGCCGAGGCCCTTTTCAAGGGCGTTCCGGGCAGAGGCGGACCGTTTCCCGGAACCATCTGCGCCTCGATAAACGAGCAGGTAGTCCACGGGATACCGTCGGATCGCATTATCCGAGACGGCGACCTGGTGAGTATCGACTACGGCTGCCGGCTGGAAGGGTACTGCGGCGATGCGGCTGCGACGTTCATTGCCGGACGGACAGACCCGCAAGTCAGGCGACTTGTCTCGGCAACGCGGCGAATGCTGGAAATTGCCATTGAAGAATCGGCGGCGGGCATGATGTGGTCGGCGGTAGTACGACAAATGCAGAAATACGTTGAAAACCAGGGTTTTTCCGTCGTCCGGGAGTTCGTCGGGCACGGAATCGGTCGCCAGATGCACGAAGACCCGAAGGTTCCCAACTTCGTCAGTCGGGACCTGCTGAAGCGCGACATACTGCTGGAAGAAGGATTGGTCCTGGCCGTCGAGCCGATGGTGACTATGGGCTCGCACGAAGTGCTTGTGGAAGAGGACGGATGGACCGTCGTAACTAAAGACGGAAAGCCGTCGGCACACTTTGAGCACACAATGGCGGTAACCGCCGACGGGATCAGCGTGCTGACAAACGGAAGCTAAAACAGAATGGGCGGCGGAGACCTGCCGGCAGGTAAGTCTCTGTGGCGGAAATCCGCTTACAGTCAGGTGTAATCATGAAGGTGAGAACTTCGGTAAAACGGCGCTGTGAAAACTGCCGGATAGTCCGGCGGAAGGGCGTGGTGCGTGTGATCTGCACGAACCCCAAACATAAACAGCGACAGGGATAAAGGTCGAGGCGTCTCGGCCACAGGGAGAAAAAGATGCCGCGAATTGTTGGTATCGACGTACCCAACGACAAGCCGTCATTTATTGCGCTGCGGTATATATACGGTATTGGGCCTAAACTGGCGATGGACATCTGCCGGAAGGCGGAGTTTGACCCGCAGACCAAGGCCGGCGACCTGACCGAAGATCAACTCAGCAAGATCGCTACGATCCTTGAGGCTGACTTTGTCATCGAGGGTCAGTTGCGCCGGCAGACTCAGCAGCACATCGCCCGCCTGCGTGATATAAAGTGTTATCGCGGGCTGCGTCACCGTCGCGGCCTGCCGGTGCGAGGGCAGCGGACCAAGACGAACGCGAGAACCCGCAAAGGTCCGCGCAAAACCGTTGCAGGAAAGAAGTCCGTCAAGGAGATGAGATAATATGGCCGCTCCGCGGAAAAAAGCCAAACGGACCGGCGCCAAGGCGATTGTGCACGTCAAGGCGACGTTCAACAATACACTGATAACGATTACCGACTCGAACGGCAACGTGCTTTGCTCGTCGTCGGCCGGTAACGTCGGATTCAAGGGCGCTCGAAAGAGCACGCCGTTCGCCGCGCAGCGGGCGTCGGAAAACGCTGCATACCGGGCAAAGAAAATGGGCGTTACGGAAGTCGAAGTGCGTGTCAACGGACCGGGATCGGGCAGGGAAGGCGCCGTAACCGCGCTGCAAAGTGCAGGATTGCGAATTTCGACAATCGAGGACGTTACACCCGTCCCGCACAACGGCTGCCGACCGAGAAAGAAACGAAGAGTGTAAAAATACCGGATACCGGAATACCGATTACTGATTACCGATTAATAAGTGTTTTTACCAGGAAGGAGTTGAGCGGCGAAGATGGGTCGTAATACAGGACCATCCTGCAGGCTTTGCCGGCGCGAAGGCATTAAACTGATGCTCAAGGGCGCGCGGTGCGAGACAGCCAAGTGCCCGCTGGAGCGCCAGTGGCGGAATTTCCCGCCCGGTGCGCACAGTTGGCGCAGAAGGCGCAGCAGCGAATACGGCATCCGCCTGCGTGAAAAGCAGAAAGTCAAGCGGTACTACGGCGTCTATGAGAAGCAGTTCATGCGGTATTTCAAGATGGCCGAAAGGCAGAAGGCCAACACCGGCGCAGCCCTGTTGAGCCTGCTGGAGCGCCGCCTGGACAACGTAGTTTTCAAACTGGGCTTTGCGCCGTCGCGAGCGTCGGCGAGGCAGGCCGTTACACACGGGCATGTGTACGTCAACGGCAGGAAGGTGAGCGTGGCGTCGGCGCTGATGAAGGCCGGAAATAAAATTACCGTCAAGCCGTCCGATAAGTCTAAAAAGTTAATCAAACAGCAACTAGAGGAACTCGGCGAGCCGCACGTGCAGAACTGGTTGAGCCTGGACGCGGCAAAAATGGAAGGGGTCATCCTTGCAATGCCCAGCCGCGACGACGTGTTGATCCCAGTGGAAGAAAACCTGATAGTCGAGTTGTGCAGCAGATAAACTGCCGGTACGGACCGGCGCGTTAATTAAACATAATTGCGGAGGCCAAAGTCGATGCGAGCACGATGGCGAGGCCTGGAATTACCAACACGGGTTGTCTCTGATCAGGAAGTCTCTACACCCACTTACGGGCGGTTCGTTATCGAACCGTTTGAAAGGGGCTTCGGTACGACTGTGGGAAATTCTCTCCGGAGGATCCTGCTGTCTTCACTTGAAGGAGCGGCCGTTACGAGCGTGATGATCGCCGGCGTCGAGCATGAATTCGCCTCGATTAAGGGCGTGCTGGAAGACGTTACCGACATCATACTGAACGTCAAGAGCCTGATCGTCAAGTCGCACTCGTCGAAGCCGAAGGTCCTGAAGGTTCACGGCGCCGTCGCCGGACCTGTTACCGCCGACATGATCGAGGCGGATCCGGCAGTGGAGATCGTCAATCGCGATCTGGTGCTGGCGACGCTGACCGACAACGTCGAATTCGATATGGAGATGGTCATCCAGACGGGGCGCGGGTTCGTCCCGGCTGAGGAAATGATCGATCCCGAAGAAGACCAGGAGATCGGGCGGATTCACGTTGACGCGGCCTTCTCGCCGGTTACCAGAGTCCGCTACACAACCGAAGACACCCGCGTCGGGCAGCGAACAAACTACGACCGGCTGATTTTGGAAATCTGGACCAACGGGACCGTCACGCCGGAGATGGCGATGGTCGAGGCCGCCAAGATCACGCGAAAGCACCTCAACCCGTTCGTGCAGTACTTCGAAGTGGGCGAGACGGTCATCGACAGCACAACAGCCGCCGAGACGGAAGTGGACGTGGAACTCCAGAAAAAACTCAATATGAGTATTCACGAACTGGAACTGTCGGTCAGGTCCAACAACTGCCTGGACGCCGCCAAGATCCGCACCGTCAGAGATCTGGTAATCAAGACCGAAGCCGACCTGCTGAAAATCCACTCATTCGGAAAGACGTCGCTCCGCGAGGTCAAGCGAAAACTGACGGACATGGGTATGAGCCTCGGTATGGAAGTCGAATCGTCAGCCGAACAGGAACAGGAGGAAGTAGCCGCCGAATAACTTTTTTGCCCCGCCGGTGTGGTGGGGCGGGTGTCAACGAAAAGGGCCGGCGCTAAAAGGACAATCATGCGTCACCGCGTTGCTGGAAAACAACTGTCTCGTACGACTGCGCATCGCAAGGCGATGCGGCGGAATCTCGCCGCTTCGCTCATTCAGCACGGCGCCGTCAGAACCACCGTCGCCAAGGCAAAGGAAGTGCGTCCGTTCGTCGAGCGCTTGATTACCATCGCCCGGACAGGCACTCTCCATGCGCGCCGCCGGGTAATCAGCATGTTGCAGAACCGCGACATGTACACATACGATTCGACAACCAGGAAGTACCAGCCGGAAGAGAATACCGTCGTGGGCAAACTTTTCGACGAGATCGCCCCGCGCTACGCCGACCGGCCAGGCGGATACACGCGCATCATCCACCTGCCCGAGCGTCGAATCGGCGACGCCGGAAAGCAGGTCCTGCTGCAATTGGTCGAGCAGTCACCCGGCGAACACGACGAAAAGGCCGCCGGAAAGAAGAAGAAAAAGAAGAAAAAATAAACCTCCACCCGTGCGCCGGGTGCCGTGGTCGCTGTGTTTGCGACCACGATAAAGCAACTTGACGCAAACGTGGCCGCAAACACAGTGGCCACGGCGCCCATTAGGCAATTCCGGAGACCCGACATGAAGGATTCCGACTGCATTTTCTGCAAGATTGCCGCCGGCGAAATCCCCTGCGTAAAAATTCTCGAAGACGATTCATCCATTGCCTTTCTTGACACAGGTCCACTGGCCGACGGACATACGCTGCTGATACCGAAGGGGCATTACGTTACCGTCGATGAGATGCCCGCCGACGTAGCCGCAGCCGTCCTGCGGCATCTGCCGGCGCTGGGACGGGCCGTCCGGTCCGCACTCGGATGCGAGGGTTACAATATCCTCCAGAACAACGGTTCCGTCGCACACCAGGTCGTCCCGCACGTGCATTTCCACGTCATCCCGCGAAACAGCGGCGATAAGTTTCACTTCAACTGGCCGGCGGGGACATACCCGCAAGGCCGGATCGAACAACTCGCAGAAGCCATCCGAAAAGAACTCTTGTAGCAGTCGTTGCTATTATTTACTCAAACTGACCGATTCTGCCGGTCAAATTCCAGTAAGTCCTGTTACAAGAAGATGTTACGTCAGGACGTGGCACGGGCGAGACGCCCGTGCTACGAAACCGGTCAGTCTGAGATATTACTCGCAAGCGGTCTTGATTTCGTCGGCCCACTGCCGGAGTTTTTCGTCCAGTTCCGGGTCGTCGGGTTTGGGCTTTTTCAGCGCAAGTGTCGAGGCCAGTTCGCCGCCGACCAGTTCGGCCGTTTTTGCGAAGGCGCCCTTGCCCCCGCCGCCGTCGTGTGTGCAGAACGCATAGACGGTTTTGCCGGCAAGGTCGCAGGTTTGTATGAACGTCCTGACTGCCGGCGGGGGCGATGACGCCCATACCGGCATACCGATAACCAACACCTTTCTCGACCCGACGGAGTGTTCGCTGGTTATCTCGGCGGGTTTGTCGAGCAGGCTGTCCTTGATGCCGACGAACCAGGCAAGCCGGCCGGCGCGGGATTTTTCCTCCCGGATCTCCTCGATGTCCGCCCCCAGCAGTCCGGCGAGTTTTTCGGCCACCATCCGCGTCTTGCCCGTCCGGGAGTAGTAGATAATAAGGATGTCGTTCATATTATCACCTCTTTGCTGTTGCTTCATCGTCGGCGAGATCGTGGGATTTCGCCCGGCCACAGGGAGCGAAAACGGAGGCCTCTGCGGCTTATTTTCCCGGCCAGTCGAGTACTGCTCCGGTATCGGCGGAGGTTGCGTGTGCGGCGTATCGGCCCAGGGCGCCGGAGGTGATTTTCGGCCGGCGGGGTTTATAGCGTTTTCGTCGCCGGGCGAACTCGGCCTTGGCTACCTTGGCGTTCAGTTTGCCGGCGGGGATGTCGATTTCGATTATGTCGCCGTTTTTCAGCAGTCCGATCTCGCCGCCGCCGGCGGCCTCGGGACTGACGTGCCCGATGCACGCACCGGCAGTGCCGCCGCTGAAACGCCCGTCGGTAATCAGCGCGCAGACATCGCCAAGCCCCATGCCTTTGATGTAACTGGTCGGCGCGAGCATCTCCTGCATTCCCGGGCCGCCGCGGGGACCCTCGTTGCGGATGACGACTACGTCGCCGGGCTTAACCTTACCGCCGAGAATCCCTTCGCAGGCGTCTTCCTGGCTCTCGAATATCCTCGCCGGTCCGCTGTGTCGGTACATCTTCGGATCGACGCCGGCGAGTTTGACTATGCCGCCGCCCGTGGCGATGTTGCCGTAAAGCACGACCAGCCCGCCTTTTTTCGTGAACGCCCGCTCAACCGGGCGAATCATGTCGGCTGCGTCGAAGGGACCGTCATTGATGACGGGCAGTTTTTCCGGTTTTTCGCCGCCGAGCATGGCCTTGACTGCCCGGACGCTCCTTCCGGTCGCCTTCCAGCCTTCACGGTACATCTTTCTCGCTTCGGGGTAAGGCCTCTTGCTTCGAAGCGACCAGTTTGCGATATTCCGCCCGATCGTCCCGCCGGTAACGGTCATGCAATCGGCCTTCAGCAGTGCGGGTTTATCGACGGCGATCTGTCCGAGGATGGTGTGGATCCCGCCGGCGCGATGGACGTCCTGCATGTGATAGATTTTGCCTTCCGGCGTGGACGAGGGCGCCACGCGGCAGATATTGGGCGTGCGCTTCGATATCCGGGCGATGTCGTCCAGCGTGAATTTTACGCCGGCCTCGTTCGCCATCGCGAGGATGTGCAGAACCGTATTGGTCGAGCCGCCCATCGCCATGTCCAGCGTCATCGCGTTTGCGAAGGCGTCCTTTGTCATAATATTCTTCGGCAGCATGGGATGCGATTCTTCGCAGCCGTGGCGGATCCAACTTTTGGCCATCTTGACGATCCGCTCGGCGGCCATAGCGTAAAGCGGGATTCTCGCCGGGCTGGTCGCCAGGATGGTACCGTTTCCCGGCAGCGCCATCCCGACGGCCTCGGACAGGCAGTTCATACTGTTTGCGGTGAACATCCCGCTGCACGAGCCGCAGGTCGGGCAGGTGCTGTTTTCGTACTGTTTGACCTTCCAGGGCGTCATCTTTCCGATCTGCCGCTGCGCGACGGCGTAGAACTGGTCTATCAGGTCCACGTCTCGCCCGTCGATTCGTCCGGCCTCCATCGGTCCGCCGCTCACGAAGATCGTCGGGATGTTCACTCGCAGCGCGCCCATGAACATGCCCGGGACGATCTTATCGCAGTTGGTGATGCAGATCATCGCGTCGAAGCAGTGCGCCCGGCACATGCTCTCGACGCAGTCGGCGATGAGCTCCCTGCTGGCGAGCGAGTATTTCATGCCGGTATGGCCCATCGCGATGCCGTCGCAGATGCCGATTGTGTTGAATATCAGCGGCGTAGCGCCGGCGGCGCGGATACGTTCCTTGACGAAACGGGCCACCGCGTCGAGGTGCGTGTGGCCGGGGACAACGTCCGTGTAGGAGTTGCAGACAGCGATAAACGGCCTGCGGATGTCGGCGTCGGTCAGACCGGCTGCCTTCATCAGCGACCGGTGCGGGCTGCGCTCAGCGCCTTTTTTGACAATGTCGCTTCGCATGTAAATACTCCTGATATTCCGAAATGTTTTGATGCTCTATAATACACAATTTGATGGGTGGGTGGCACGGTCAAGTGAGGTTGAGGCTGTTAGGCCTCAATCTCGCTTGGCCGTGGTCCGGCGTCATCACGGCCAAGCCTGCGCTTCGCTCCGGCTTGACCGTGCCACCCGGGGATTATGCTGTTACAGTCTATTATTCCTTTGGTGAACTTACCTCGGTTTTGTAGTGGATTATTTGGTAGCCTGCTTCTGCGACCACCATTTACGCCAGGCATCCGGGTCGGGTCCGAATTTCTGTTTCGTCAGGCGCTGTAGCGCCCTGGCGACGACTGCGCGGTCGGCGACAGGGACTTTGCCGATTAAACCTACCAGATAATCGACGTCCGATACAAGGCCTTGGTCGGTTACGAAGTCATCGATCGGGTTGGGCTGGTAATCGGCATTTTCCTTGATGATTATCTTCAGCCGGGAGCGCGCTTCGGGCGAAATTGTGGCCTGTTTCATCGCCTGGAGAATCAGTTTTCGATAGTCGGCGAAGTTTTTCGACAACAGTCGTGTGGCTTCCTGCCGCTTTTTGAATAAATTGTCGTCCAGTTGTTCGATGAGTTCTTTTCCGCGAGCGATCTTCCCGGCACCCGGCGGCTTGTGGAGCCTGTTGAGGACTTCTTTTTTGGCTTCAGGGCTGAACGATGTGATGGGCGGTAATATTCCCCAATGTTTCAGCAGCGGGCACAGACGATCATCCACGTATTGCCGGTTCCGGGCGTAAAATACCTTGAAACAGGACGCTTTGGCATCGAAAACGTCCTTTCCGGAAACATGCTTAATGTGAATACTGCCATCGTGGCTTTGTCCGATCTCCAGAGAAAACTTACCCTTCCCGCCGGAAAGAATCAGCACGAAAGTACCCTCTATTTCGTTGTTGTCGTCGTCGAGCAGTTCTATCTTTCTGCCGGGCCCCTTGCGTTCTCCAAGCACAACGCGGAACTCGCCTTCAGTGGAGATATCCAGTCTCCCTGTCATTTCTACTGACTTGAACGTGTTGAATCTCCTGTTCAAGATACCGCCGGTCCGGCCGGATTCCATCCGACCTGTCACCGCTCGGAGCCTATGGAAGGCCATATAGGACGGAGACGTTCGATGACGGAGAATAGATTGTGCCATTTGGACCGCCCATCGCCCTTTCATCGGGTTATTTCTTCTGAAATCGGCTTCCAGGATTTTAAGGACTTCGGCCTGGCTTTTCCTTTTCAGGTCCCTTCCCCAATTATCGCGGTCCAGGCGGAGGGTCTTGCCTTTCCATGTAAGCCCCAGCAGCCCGCCGATGCGGTCGGAAATCTTCTGGAAGTAACCCGTCTCAAACCCCGGCTCGACAGGTTTTATTTCCGCCTGCCCTGTCGTGGGCGCGGTGGCCGGTTTTTTCTCCGCATCGGCATCCGCTGCGAGACATATCGAAAGAACCATCGCCGCAAAAGCCGGCAACGTGAAGAAACGTTTATCTTTCACCCACATTCCGTTCATTTAAGTTTTCCAGTTTTGGTAGTCGATTTACCTGGCTGCTTTTTCGACCGCCATTTTTTCCATTCGGCTGGGTCGGAGCCGAATTTCTGCTTCGTCAGGCGCTGTAATTCCCCGGCGACAACGACACGATTGGCAGCGGACGCTTCGGAAAGCAGGTGGATCAGATAATCGATATTCGTAACAAGCCCCTGAGCGATTACAAATTTCTCGACCGGGTTATGTTTAGGTTTCGCCTTGATGATTGTCTTCAGCCGCGAGGCCGTTTCCGCCGGCGTGGAAGGATTCCGTATCGTCCGGGCGATAAGATCGCGATAACTCTCGAAATCCGCAGTCAGGGCCTTGCTGGCTTCCTGCCGCTTCTTGTACGAGTTGTCGTTCAGTTGCTTTATGAGTTTTTCCCCGCGAGCGGTCTGTTCGCCCGTCGGCCTGTTGCGACGAAGCCTCGCCAGCGTCGCCTTTTTCACCTCGGCGCGGTCAGGGGTCAGCGGGACGCCTATCCCCCAGTGCTTCAAGAGCGGAAACAGCCTGTCTTCGACGTAACTGCGATGCCTGGCGTAGAAGGTTTTGAAGGATTTCTCATCGGCTGTAAAAACCTTGCCGCCGGAGACGTGTTTGACGCTGAAGCGCCCTTCCTTGCCCTGCTTTACCTCCAGTGAAAACTTACCGTCATCGCCGGAAAGAACGATCGCAAGAGTTCCATTACCCTCGTCGCCGAAAACTATCGTCCTGCGTGGTGCGTGGATTTCCTCCAACATCACCCTGATTGCACCTGCCCTGGTATATTCCAAACTCCCTCTCAACTGTGTTGTTCTGAAGTAGTCGCGCCTTTTGTTCGCTATGCCGCCGGCACATCGCCCGGACGCTATCCGCAGCCTTATGAAAGCACTCTCGAACGGAAGGGAACGATATATATGCACAGCCACTCCGGTAACATGGTTTCCCCCGTGGGGATACGTCTTCATAATTTCCGGCGTGAGTATCTCAATGGCCTCGGCCTCGGTCTTGCCCTCGAAGTCTTTCGTCCAGTTCCCGCGGTCAAGTTGCAGTGTCCTGTCTTTCCAGTTCAGTTTTATCAGCCTGCCCATAGACACGGTGATTTTGGTGAA
>DAOVFI010000319.1 GCA_030673005.1 Planctomycetales bacterium | reverse complement strand
CAGGTTTTCGTGCGCAATCCGTACTATTTCGTCGTGGACACCGAGGGCAATCAACTTCCCTATGTCGATCGGGTGCAGTTCGACGTGAAGTCGGACGATAAGATGCTCGCTCTTGCCGCTACTGAAGGCAGGATTACGATGCAGACCCGCCATATCGGCTACGACAATTATACGGAATTAATGAGCCGGCGCAAGGCAGGTGGTTATCGCGTCCTTCACTGGTACTCCGCCGATCGCGGCGCCTACATAATACAACCCAACCAGAACCGGCTCGTTGACCCGGACCGGCCTGATACGAAGTGGAAGGCGAAGTTCCTCGCCGACCGGCGGTTCCGACAGGCATTATCTCTGGCCATCAACCGCAAGCAAATAATCAAGGCCGAAACCAACAATCAGACCGAGCCGTCGCAGGCGGGTCCCGGCCCCGAATCGATCTTCTACCATAAGGGTCTCCTCAAGGCTTTCACGGAATATGATCCCGAACGCGCCAATCGCATACTCGACGAGATCGGTCTGAATCAGCGCGACAGCGAGGGTTTCCGGACGTTTCCCGACGGAACCCGCATGGTGTTTTACCATGACACCGCTGACCGGAGAACGACTGGTTTAACCGAGTTCGTAATTACCGACTGGCATAGCGTCGGAGTGCGAGTCATACCGCGCTCGCGTTCCCGGAAACTGTTCTACGTCAGGAAGGATTCGCGGGAGTTCGACTTCAACGTCTGGGGCGCCGCCGTCGAGCACATGGCGATATATTCCCCGCGATATTTCATCCCACTGGACACCGAATCTTTTTACGCCGTCGGTTGGGCCAGATGGTACATGAAAGGCGGGTTCTACGGTAGTAAAGCCGCTGCGGAATCTCCCAGCGCCGTTCCTGTCCCCAGGAATTCCCCGATGTACCGCGCCATAGATGCCTACGAAAAGGCCCGCCAGGCGTCATCGCTTGAGCAGCAGGTAAAGATATTCAAGGAGGTTCTTGACATAGCGGCAGAGAATACATGGTCAATCGCCATCTGTACTTCCAGAGCCGACCTGGCAGTGGTCAAGGACGGATTCCGCAACGTTCCCGAACGGGTGCTGACAACCTTCTATGTGCAAAGTCCGGGCAACGCCGGTATCGAGACGTACTTCTTCGAAAAACCTAAAGCCTCACCATCCGTTGACCGGGACGTAGCCGAATCGCTCATGCACGCCACGCCCCGACCCGGAGGCGAGGCAACTGGAGAAACAGTCAAAGGCGGTATCGGGAAGAAGATTACTTCGATTATCAAGTATTCGGTGCTTGGTATCGTGGTGGTATTAATTGTGCTGATTTCGTTGCGCCATCCATACATTGCCCGGCGTCTGCTGATTATGATCCCGACGCTCCTGATAATATCGATAGTGGCCTTCAGCGTCATCCAACTACCTCCCGGTGATTTTCTGACCGCCAAACTGATGCAATTGCAAGTCTCGGGTGACTCGCAGGACCTGCAGGCAATCAAGGACCTTAAAACGCAGTTTCACTTCGATGAGCCTGGCTGGAAGCGCTACTGCCGCTGGATGGGAGTTTTCTGGTTCTCATCAGTACGGCGGGAGAGTTCCTGGCCGTTCTTCTCCGCCGACGAGAAGGACGAGGGCCTGCTCCAGGGCAATATGGGCCGGTCGATGGAAACGACCCTGGAGGTCAACGAAATGGTCGGCGACCGTATCCTGCTTACGGTTCTTATCTCGCTTGGGACGATCCTGTTCACCTGGGCGGTCGCCATTCCTATCGGGATATATTCGGCTGTGCGCCAGTACTCGAAAGGCGATTACGCCCTCACGTTCATCGGGTTTGTGGGTATGTGTATTCCACCGTTCCTTCTGGCGTTGATACTGATGGCTGTTTCGGGCATTTCGGGTTTGTTCTCGGCCGAGTTCGCCGCCCAGCCGGACTGGAATTGGCCTAAGGTGCTCGACCTGCTCAAGCATATCTGGATTCCCGTGGTAGTGCTGGGCGTAAGCGGCACCGCCGGGATGATCCGCGTGATGCGGGCCAACCTGCTGGATGAACTGAAGAAGCCTTATGTCGTTACCGCGCGCGCCAAGGGTGTCCGCCCGATAAAACTGCTTTTCAAGTATCCGGTGCGTATGGCGTTGAACCCGTTTATTTCCGGCATAGGCGCGCTGTTCCCGGCCCTGGTTTCCGGCGGGGCGATTGTTGGGATGGTGCTGTCCCTGCCGACCGTCGGACCGCTGCTGCTGGATGCGCTGTTCAGTGAAGATATGTACCTTGCCGGGTCGATGCTGATGGTCCTCAGCCTGCTCGGCGTTCTCGGAACGCTTGTCAGCGACCTGCTGCTTCTGTGGCTGGACCCGCGAATACGGTTCAAGGGAGGTAGTCGATGAGCGGGAACATGGAAAAAAACAACGACAGACAATCTCTGGCGACACTGTCCCAATGGCAGTTAATCCGCCGACGGTTCTCCAAACACAGACTCGCGGTGGCGGCGTTGTTTGTTCTGGCGCTGTTTTATTTCGTCGCCGTTTTCGCCGAATTTTTCGCCCCTTATCCCACCAGGTGGTACGATCTCGATCACGCTTACTGCCCGCCGCAACTCGTGCGATTCAGTTTCTCGCGGGGACTGTACGTCAACACCCTGAATTGCCGGACCGATCCGATAACCTTCCGCAAGTCCTACGTCGAGGACCGGAACGATCCGATACGCCTGTCGTTTTTTCCCCGGGGCGAACCGTACAAACTTTGGGGCCTGATCCCGATAAAGCGGCATTTTCTGGGCGTTGACAGTCGGGAATTCGATCTGAACAAATTGGCGAAAGTCAGTGACAAACCAATCCGCACGTGCTATTTACTCGGCGCCGACAAGTACGGGCGGGACATCTTCAGCCGGATTATCCATGGCGCGCGGATTTCGCTTTCCGTCGGGTTAATCGGTATCGTGTTCACGTTTATTTTCGGCATGACCATCGGCGGTATAAGCGGTTACGTCGGCGGATGGGTCGATAACGTAATCCAGCGCGTCATTGAGATAATCAACGCCTTTCCCCGCCTGCCGCTGTGGCTGGCGCTGGCGGCTGCGATGCCCAGCGACTGGTCTCCGCTGAAGATATATTTCGCCATTACGATCGTGTTGAGCCTGCTGGGATGGACGCAACTGGCCCGCGTCGTGCGCGGCAAGATTCTGTCGCTGCGGGAGGAGGATTACGCCACCGCCGCCAGGCTACTCGGCGCAGGACACCGGCGGATACTTTTCCGACACCTGCTGCCGGGATTCACCAGCCATATAATCGTCGCATTGACTCTCAGCGTCCCTGCGATGATACTGGGCGAGACGAGTCTGAGTTTCCTGGGCCTGGGCCTCCGCCCGCCGGTGGTCAGCTGGGGAGTAATGCTCCAGGACTGCATGGACATCAAGGCCGTCAGGTATTACCCCTGGATGATGCTGCCGGTGCTGTTTATCGTTGCGGCGGT
>DAOVFI010000084.1 GCA_030673005.1 Planctomycetales bacterium | reverse complement strand
CATTCAAATTACTCGCAAATCCGAAAAAAACATAGCAAGATGCGGTAGAAAAACATCTTTTACAGGTACTACTGCCCCCTATCGAAGCGGATTATAAAACCGAAATACGGAGGAAGTCAATATTTTTTCTGTTACAACTCCCTCCCTCCCAAAAGCATTTTTGTCTCGTGCAGGCCGATATTGAACAGCGCATCCAGAACTGACAGACCGGGAACAAATTGGCGCGAACCTACTTGCGGATAAGTCTGCTGGCGGAAGCCACTCTTAATCATCCGTACCCCGATCAGTTCGTAGGCGGACATATCCTCGTACTCATCCGCCCCATCGCCGGCGAGGTAGGTATCAGCGCTGAGTTGCTTACATATTTCCGCCAGCCTCTCACTGCCGGTTGCCCCGTCCGCTTTTAAAACCGACAGTTGAGATTGGAGCACGAACCGGCACTCCAGGCCAAGATGCGAAGCGATTTCCCGTATCGAACGCATATTATACTCGGCCAGGCTCCTGGACGGGAAAAGCACCAGCGGCTCGACCCAGGTCATGGTGTTCTGGAAATGCGTAGATCTTTTGTAGTTCATCTCCAAGGTCTTGAGGAATTTCCGTCGCCACGGGTTGGTATCGTCAATCGGTATCTCGCTGATGCTTTGCAGACCGCCGGGACGCTTAATCGGGCAGGTTATCCAACGCGGGTGGCTTCCAATTAACATCTGGACGCGATTGACCCACGTGCCACGACTGGTTCGTGGAAACTGCACTGCATCCAGAAAGACAAACACGTCCGCACGTGCTATCTTGCGGAAGTATCCCAGCCATGGGAAGAAATTCGGTTGATGAATCGCCGCGATCATTTTCCCAACTCCTTGCGCAAGGCGGCGATCCGGTCCAGCGACAATGGTTGGTCAACGATAACTTTTCTGCCGGCACCGTCGAAATAAAACGCACCGGGCCAGGGGGCGATCAAAGCGCGAGTCAGACAGCGAATTCGCTCATCCGGCAAGGACCAGTCGATACGCCCGTCCTCGGGTTTGCGCCTAGGCCAGACTTTCGCGTTCCGGGTATCCTGCGGTCGAGCGGGCACCCTGCCCTCGATCAGCCGAGGGAGCCAGTGCCGCAACAAATCACGACCAGCCGAAGCAAGATTCTCCCGTAAAGTCAAGGCGGTATCGTCCTGGCGGATTTCCACTTTCCGGGCGGCGATGATCGGACCTTCGTCAACACCCTCGTCGTCCACGTAATGCAAAGTCGCCGCTGTCTCCGTCTCCCCATTAATGATTGCCCACTGCAATACGTTGGCCCCGCGATATTCGGGCAACCTTCCGCCATGAAGGTTCACTACCCCCAGCGGGAACAGTTCGATCAGCGACGACCAGAGTATCCGGCTGTAGGAATTAATAACGCCAATCGCCGGATTTCGACCGGCGATTTCCCGCTCAAATTCGCCACGGTGATCCTTGTCGGGATGAAAAAGAACGTCGTTGATACGGTTATGCCTCTTCAACCATTCCAGCACGGCCTGGCGGCGCGGATCGACAACGACGCAGGCCAGGCGAATATCACCCAGCGAATCCAATATCATCGGCAGACCGGCCTCGTCTGCGAAAACTACTGCTGAACGTCGCTCAGTCATTGATCTGTTTCACCGTCACGGGGTAATTTGTACCTGCTAAGGAACTCCCTTCCAAACCCGCCGCGCCAGATGCGGTTCTGCTCCATCATTCCGATCAGGTGTCGAATTTTGCTTTGAAAGATACCTGCAAGGACGTCCGTCATCTCGCTGCCTCCGAGGCGCCAGTTCACCGGGTGCAGGAGTATCTGAACGGGACAGACGCTCTCCATCGCCAATTGGCGGATACGCTTGGGATGGTTGACGTAATTGCTGTCTGAGATGTACTTATCCCGGCCATAAAATCGCTCTGAATAGACGCTGAGAAAGCCCGCCTGTTCAGCCGAGTTGTTAATCGCTGACAGATCGCCGGTCGGGTTATGCCAGGCCAGGATGCGTTCGGCCCGGGGAACAAGGAGGACAAGCAGTTCAAATTCGCGGCACAGGCGGTCCCTGTCCAGTTCTCCGCCGTCGTGGTAGTAGTGAAGTCCGATCCACTGGTCGGCCTCGCTAATCTTTTTCAGCGCTTCGTGGTTTTCCGGGTCGGCAGGATTATAGAACGGTGAACCCACCTGGACAAACACCGTAGCACGAATGCCCATTTCGGCATTAATCGAGGCCAGTTGTGCGGCAATTGTAAGGTCGTAATCGACGTCCAGCCTCAAAAACACGCCGCGAGTAACGTCGGCGCGGAAGGAAACATAATCCATCCCGGCCGCCTGGAGATCACCCATGAGCCGGCGATAAGCATCCAGACTAAAACGCTGAATCATGGACGGCCCGTCGAGGCCTGATTGCGCTGAATCAGGAACCATTAGTACACTTGACCGAGTGTTCCGGCACTACGGAAAACCGGAGTAACCGGTTGCCGGCTCTTCGTTTCGATGTAAGTCTGCTATTCAACATATCGCCGTGACGAACGTATTCGGTAAATTAGCGGCGATTCCAATCTGGGAATTTTAACAAGGCCTTCGATCGATTGTCAATCCATTTCGTATCGCCCCGGAGCCGGTTGTGTCTTTAGTCTGAATGTGGCATGGGCGTCTCGCCCATTTTTTTATCTTGTGCAGATTTACGCCCCGGCACATGAGCATGGGCGAGACGCCCATGCCACAAAGATGGTATTTTCAATCACGTTTTACTACAATTAACCAAACCCGTCGCAGGGAAATCGTTTCATCCGAATTGATGAACCCGACTGATGATCAACAAGGTGATACGGTAAGCCGTGTCCTGGTTCTTTCAGCGCACGAGACACAGCTTGACCGGCGTATTATCGCGGAGGTTAATACCCTGGCGCAGTCCGGCAGGCGTGTGACGCTCGTAAGCATTCCGACCGCTGTTCCGGTCGGGGATCTTGACGACAGCGTCCGCTTGATCATGCCCGCAGCCAGGAGCGCCATCAAGACCGCAGCGTTTAGCCACCTTGTCCGTTGGATTCCCCGCCCGTTTTACAAGTTCGCCAGGGGCGCTTGGCGCTGCGTCTGCGGATTTGGGCGCGATGGTCTCTATATGAATTACTTTCTTGGCGCCGCGCCGCCGGAGAATTATGACACAATCCACTGCCACGACCTGAATACGCTTCCTGCGGCTGTCGAACTTCGCCGCAACCGTTTCCCCGACGCCAGGCTGATATACGACTCTCACGAACTGTACCCGTTCCAGTTCGAGGACAGGGAAACTCAAGACCGATGGTCGGCGATCGAACGCCGGCAAATCACGGAGGCCGATCTGGTCATCACGGTGAACGAGTCAATTTCGAAAGAACTTGCGAGATTGTACGGTATCGACAGGCCAGAGGTGCTCTACAACAGTTACGGGTCGGTTCGCTTGCGCGATCCGCTGGAAGAGGCCGACTTCCTGTCGCACTTCAAGGCCGGCAGCGGGGGTTTAAAGATCGTTTTCCAGGGAACGTTCACCGATGAGAGAAACCTGGTGAACCTGGTCAGGGCGGTCCGTGAACTTGGCGAGTCGGTCCGT
Organism: Planctomycetales bacterium; assembly: GCA_030673005.1. Classification (GTDB taxonomy): domain Bacteria; phylum Planctomycetota; class Phycisphaerae; order SM23-33; family SM23-33; genus DAOVFI01. Next base: position 5,505 of record DAOVFI010000084.1, on the reverse strand, counting down.
CTTTTCCTGCTCGGTGGCGGGCGAATGGAGGGCGAACTCAAGAGTCTGTGCCGGCGCGAGCGGATATCAAACACGTTCTTCGGATCGTGGGTGCCTCAGCGAGATCTGCTGCGGTACGTCCGTCACGCCGATCTCGGCATAATCCCCTATCGCGGAGACAGAACGCTGAACAACCGGTACTGCACTCCTAATAAATTGTTTGAGTATATTGAGGCCGAGGTCCCGATATGCGCAAGCGATCTTCCTGAATTGAAGCGGATCATCAGGGGCAACCGTATCGGAGAGGTTTACGCGATGGACACCGCAAAGTCTATCGTCGAGGCCATTAACGATTGTCGCGAGCGCCTGAAGAGGGGCGAATTCACAGAAGCGAATTTACGAAGCGCCAGGGAAAAGTACTCATGGCGAAGGCAAGCGGAGAAACTGCTGTCACTGTACGCAGGCCTGGGGGTATGAGTGGGTGTGATCCGTAACGTAAAATCGCCTCGACTGCGCTAAAAAGAATCGCAGAGACTTACCTGCCGGCAGGCAAGCCCCTGTTGATGCTTTCATTGGCGGGATAGTTGGATTTTACCGCGAATCACGAGTCGTCGCCGCTAGCAGCCCGTGGTGAAAGTCATTCTGGCTGCGAGCGGGTCTTTCACTCGTCCACTGCGTCACGAAAACTCGACGAATTGCTCGAATTCGCCTGCGTTTTCGTTCCTTGTGGACAGGCGAAATCCCGCGCTCTCGCCGACGAAGCACTTTCACCACGGACTGCTAGGTGATCCTTGTGCTTTGCGATGCAGGAATCGATAAGGTCGATATTATCACGGGTCCAGCGGATAGTTTCAGCAAGACCGTCTTCCAGTCCGACACGGGCGTCAAAACCTATTTCCCTGCGCGCCTTTTCGGTACTTCCGAACCTCTTGCCGGAGCGGTCCCATTCGCGCCTGGGTCCCAGTTCAATCGGCGTGGGATTATCAGTAAGCCCGTTAATCATCTCCGCCAGGTGGCGGATGGACGTCTCCACGGCGGTGGCGAGGTTGTACACGCCGCCGAGGGCGCCCTTTACGGCGCAGAGCATCAACCCCTCGACGATGTCGCCGACATAGATGAAATCTCGCGTGGCGATTCCCTCGTTTTCGATGATCAGCGGCATCTGTTTGACGGCGCGATAAATAAAGGTCGGGGTCACGTTCCGCCAGACGGTGGCCGGCGTGCCGCGCCACTGCCCTGCTCCCAGTATCTCGCCAGGCCCGTAAACGTTCTGGAACCGCGCCTTGACCACCGGCAGACCGAAGCGGCTGAAATAATAGTTGGAATAGAACTCCCCGAATATCTTTGACATCTGATACGGGCTGTCGAGGTACAGCGAAACGGGTGCGTCCTCGTCGGTGGCGAGAGCCTTGTCGAAGGTCTTTTCGGCCACGGTGCAGCCGGCGGAGGAATATACGACCTTCTTCAGGTCTTTGAATTGCTTGATCCGCTCGTACAGTTTGAGCGTGGTGAGGGTGTTGTTTTCATGGTCGGCCAGTGGGTCGGCAATGCTGCTCTGGTTGCCGTGGTACGTCGCCAGATGGAAAACGTAGTCCAGGTCGTCATCCAGGCAGTCCAGTATCTCATCGTTCGTAATGGAGCCTTCGATGAATTGTACCAGCGGCGAGTCGGGCACGTTGGACTGTTCCGCAGAAAGCAGGTTATCGACGACAGTAATCTTCTCAGGCCCGGCCGGCAGCAGCGTTTTGACAAGATTCGAGCCGACAAAGCCTGCGCCGCCCACCACTAGAATTTTTTGATCTTTAAATTCCTGCAACCGGGTTTCTCCTGCCGGCGTGAACAGCGCCGACCATCAGTTACTCTTTTTTCTCATCCGTCTTGAGATGGGTGTAAGTCTGCTCGATTCCGTACTCTTTATAGTATTCTATCGCCGCTTTGACACCTTCTGTCAACGGGGTGGAGATCTTCCACCCGAAATCCCGGTTGGTTTCCGACGGGTCGAGCAGGATGGTGAAGACGTCGTCGGGGCTTCGCGGGCGAACCTCCACTTCATGCTCCGGGCTGATGCCCAGCGCGTCGATAGTTGCATCGAACAGTTCCTTGATGGCGTAGTCGCTGCCGGAACTGACGTGATAAGGCCCGCGCCGGCCTTGACCGTCCAGTGCCTTGATAACGACGTCGATCAGGTCGGCGACGTAGATGAAGTCCCGCCGGGTGTCCATAACGAAGCACGACTTATCGGATGTGAGGCGGTGATAGAACGTCGGAAGCGGTCCGGAGATATTTCGCGGGCCGTAAGCATTGGCCAGACGGAATGAGATAAAATCCAGCCCGCTTAGCATGATGTACTGCTCGCCGGCGGTTTTACTGACGGCATAACTGCTGCCTTCGGGACGAATGGGGTGATTGAGTGTGATAGGTTGTTCAAGCGGTTTGAGGCCGTAGCACAAAGCCGTCTGGAAGTAAATCAACCGGTCCACGCCGATACGTTCGGCGGCCTGGGTAACAATGGCCGAGCCTGTTACGTTGGTGCGGGCGTCTTCTTCCCAATCGTCGGGGTCTTTGTAGGAAGCGGCCGCGTGAACCACCTTGTCCGGAGCGAACTCATCGAACAACCTGTTAACCAGGTCGGCGTCGGCGATGGTTCCCTCGACCACCGTCAAATTTTCATGCGGTTTGAGGTTGTCGCGTCGTCCGGTCGCATAGTTGTCGATGACCATGACCCGGTCATTTCGCTTCAGTAGCCGGTCCGCCAAGTGCGACCCGACGAAGCCCGCCCCGCCCGTTATCAGCACCTTCATCAACTTTTCTCCTTTGGGTTTTCATCAATGCTTTGAATTCATCGTGTTTGTCATGAAACGCCTGCTGCCATATCTCCATGCAGAGCAGTCCCCACGTGGTTCGGCCGAACTTGACTTCCTCGCCGAGACGCTCAACTACCGCCTTATTGTTTATCACGTCGCGGTTTTGCGCCTTCGATGTCGAGAGTATGTCGTGGACGAATTCAGACGCTTCACCGCCGATCCACTCGGTCAGCGGGACGGGGAAGCCCATCTTGTCCTTGCGATCGGCGATGCTGTCAGGCAGCACCGACCGCATCGACTTGCGAAGCACGTTCTTGAGCGTACCGTCCTGGAACTTGATGTCGGACGGCATTGTAGCAGCCAATTCCACCAGCGGGTGATCGAGGAAAGGCACGCGCGATTCCAGTCCGTGCGCCATGCTCATACGGTCTTCCACGTGAAGCAGAGCCGGAAGAAGCGTCTTGAAGTCGAAGTGCGTCATGGAATCAAAGTAAGATTCGGTGGGCACGTTGTCGGCCCGGAAGATACTCTGGAAGGTCTCGAACGGGCTGTAACCGTGCAGCGCCTCCCAGTCAATCTCGTCATTCAATTTGCGCGTGTGGCTGATCAACCGGAAATACCGCCGATCCAGATCTTCGAACAGTCCCTCCCGCCAGAACTCCTTCAGCAGGGGTTTATATTGACGAAGCGAAACAAGGTTCGGAATAATCGACTCGTACGTTACGATGAAGTTGCCCGAGTGCGTAGTACCGTCAATTGCCGCCTTGATGCACTGCTCGAAATAGGCGATCAGGTAGCGGACATAGCCCCCGAATATCTCGTCGCCGCCCTGTCCTCCGAGCACCACTTTTCTATGTTGGGAGGCCAGTTCGGAAACCATGTACTGCGGGAAGGAGCCTGGTCCGGCAACCGGGTAGTCCATGTAATAGACAACCTTTTGAATGTTGTTGATGAAATCTTCCGACGTGATGTCGCGTATGTAAAGCCTGAAATCGCGCCAGTTTGCAAGGTCCGTTGCGTAGCGGCTTTCGTCATAGTCTTCGCCGTAGAGGAACCTGCCGTTGAATCCCACGAAGGCGTCGCCGTACTGTTCGGCCGCTATGGAGGCCACAATGCCCGAATCCATCCCGCCGCTGATGTACGCGCCCACCGGCACGTCGCTGCGGAGGTGAATCTGGATTGAATCGAGCAGTCGGCTGCGGATTTCGTTTTCGAAGTAGCGAGGCGTATGCTCGAAATCCAAATCGTAATAGACCTGCCAGTATCGGCTTTCTTTGATTTTGCCGTTGACGATTTGCAGCATGTGCCCGGGCAGCAGTTCTCGAACCCCGCTGAAGAGCGTCTTGCCGGCCAGGCAGAACTGAAATGCCAGGTAATCCTTGAATCCCGCCAGATCGGTCCGGACCTCTTTCATGAACGGCAGCAGAGCTTTGACCTCAGAGGCAAAATAGAATACGTCATCGACGACGGTGTAATAGAAGGGCTTGATGCCGAAGCGGTCACGGGCGCAGAACAGGCTCCGGTTCTTCTCGTCCCACAGTGCAAAGGCGAACATGCCTCGCAAGTGATTCAGGCAATCCGTGCCCCACTTGCGATACCCTTCAAGGATCGCCTCCGTGTCGGTGGTGGTCGAAAAGTTTTTTCTGCCGATCTCTTCGCGGAGTTCCAGGTAGTTATAAACCTCGCCGTTGTATGTAATCCAGTTACCGGCCCTGTCCTGCATGGGCTGATCGCCCGTATCGAGGTCGATAATGGCAAGGCGGCGATGGGCAAAACCCACCTGACCGCGAGGATGTGTCCAGACGCCTTCACCGTCCGGGCCGCGGTGCTGCTGGAGCGCATTCATCACGCCAAGGCGATTTTCGAGATCGTCTATCTTCTCTGCTGAAAGATGTATCGCACCGCCAATACCGCACATAAGTATGCCCCTGGAGAACGCTTCGATCCGCCAATCGGCAAATCAGCGGCTATCATTCACACCCGCTGCCGGGTTAGACCGACGACCGGCAATTCCATGAATTCTACGCTTGCCCGGCTGACCAGTCAAGCCGTATATGTCCTGATAATTTAGAAAGGGGGACACCCGCGAACACGCCGACCTGGTAACCGCCCATGCACGCAAGGTGCTCACCGGCTGCGGGTTCAAGTTCTACAGGGACATCTCCGCCAGTCGGCTCCAGCAATACCTGGCCGACATGCGTGCCGAACTCCACCATTACCTTGACCATGAACCGCTATACCCACATAATGCATAGTCAGCAGGTTGCCGCCTTGGCCAAGTTGCTCGATCTGTCGGTGCGGCACTCTACGGGCACGGAAGGCAAGGCATGACAGCCCGTGAGAAGCCTGCTGGGCTGCCCCCCAATGAGCGGCCAGCGGTGGTATCTGGTGATATTCAGTGGACTGAAGCGGCAGTCTGGCCGAGATGTACGGAAGGCCCGTTGGACGGGGTTTTCCTGCGTTTTTAGCAACTTTGGTAGGGTGTCCGAGTGGCCGAAGGATCCGGTCTTGAAAATCTTTCTTGCATTTCTTGAGAAGACCTTTGTTTTTCGTTAGTTACGGAATACGACAGGACTTAGCCTTCTGTTGGCAATACCGCCTGAACCGCCTGAACCGCCTCAAACCGCTCTACCGGTTGTCGCGACAACCGGCTTATCTCAGAGTAACGGTTCAAGAAACCGACACCTTACTCCCGCACTCACCGCAATACTTGGCTCGACCA
>DAOVFI010000013.1 GCA_030673005.1 Planctomycetales bacterium | reverse complement strand
GGCGGCGGTGGACATCAACCGGTCGCTCGAAAGCACCGTTACGATCTGCCGCAACGAGTGGAAGTACGTCGCCGAGATGGAAACGGACTTCGACGCCGACCTGCCGCCGGTCGTCTGCCTTCCGGGCGAACTGAACCAGGTCTTCCTGAACCTGATAATCAACGCCGCCCACGCCATCGGCGAGGTCGTCGGCGACGGCTCGGAAGGCAAGGGAACCATTCGCGTCAGCACCCGGCGCGACGGCGACTCGGTCGAGATACGCTTGAGCGACACCGGCGGCGGGATCCCCGAAGAGATCGGGACGAAGGTATTCGACCCGTTCTTCACTACCAAGGAGGTCGGCAAGGGGACGGGACAGGGACTGACGATCACCCGCTCCGTAATCGTGGAAAAGCACGGCGGGACTATCGACTTTGAAAGCGAACCGGGCGAAGGAACGACCTTTATCATTCGCCTGCCCCTGGAAGCCGAAGGTCAGAAGACAAAGGAACCATCGACCGAACCTGTAGCGGTATCGTAAAGGTCAAAGGTGGGCCTCCGCTGCGCTCCGGCCCGGCCTGCAACTGATTTGACGGCGCCCGCGTCGGTGAAACAATTCAAGAAGCGGCTTATGGAATCCGGGCAGACATCTCGAAAGAATCCCCTGTTGCAGCGGCGACTGCCGGCGGGCGGGAGGTTAACGGGCGTGTTGGCCGTTGCGTCGGCGTCGGCGATCCTTGCCGGGCTTGGCGCAAATGTCCTGTCGGGGCCGGCGGGTCTGCTGCCGTCGTGGATCGGGCCTGAGGTGTGGATCGGGCTGGTCGCCGCCGGGCTGATCGGTCTGGCGATGCTCGCCTTTCTTCACTGGCGAATGCGCCGGCGCTTTGGCGCCCTCGGGCCGATAGGTCAGGCCCTGCGGTCGATGAATGACGGGCAGACCGACGCGGGATCGCTGGCGGTCGCTGTCGGACTCGGCCCCGAAGCCGAAGCGTGGAACGCGATGCTCGATAATTCCGACCGGATGCGCCGCCGACTGGTAATCGAACAGGCCAAAAAGACACTTGGGGACCGCCGCAGTTCCGCCGGCGACCTGCCCGCCGCCTGTGACGCGATTCCGCAGGGTCTGGTCCTGCTGGACGAGCGAGGCCGAATCAGGTACGCAAACGGGGCGGCGGCGGCGTTTTTCCCAGGCGATCGGAAGAAAATAATCGGCTCGGACATTGCCGAATTCGTATCGGACCGCAGCGTCATTGACGCCGTCGGCTCGATCCTGTCCGGCCCGAACGCTAGAGGCGGAACGTTCGAGGTCGAGGCGGCGGACGCCGGCGGCGTCCTGCGGATTAGCGTCCGGCCGGTCCGTCGGTCAGGCCCGTCCGCCGCCGTCATCGTTATCGAAGACGTAACACAGCAGCGGATGGCCGCCGAGGCCCGAAACGACTTCCTGGCAAAAGCCACACACGAACTCCGCACGCCGCTGACGAACATACTCCTTTACGTCGAAACGGCCATGGAGGACGGCGCCGACAATCCTGCACTCCGCGCCCAGGCGCTGAACGTCATCAACCAGGAAGCCAGGCGGCTGGAGGGAATGGTAGGGGACGTCCTGTCGGTTTCCGAAATCGAGGCCGGCGCGCTCAGCCTGAAAACCGACGACGTTCGCCTGGAGGCCCTTTTCGACCAGATCGAGACCGATTTTGAAACACAGGCCGCCGAGAAGGAGATAAACCTCCTGTTCAACCTGCCGCCGAAACTGGAGGTCATCCAGGGCGACCGTGACAAGATTGTCGCAATCCTTACAAACCTGGTCGGCAACGCACTGAAATACACACCCGCCGGCGGCAAGGTCGAAGTGAACGTCAACCAGGAACCGGACCGGCTCATCGTCGAGGTCGTCGATACCGGCATAGGCGTCAGCCGGGAAGACGCCGAACACATCTTCGAGCGATTTTACCGGGCAAAGGACACTCGCGTTGAGGACATTACCGGTTCCGGTCTGGGCCTGTCGCTGGCGCGCGAAATGGCACGCCTGCACGGGGGCGATATAACGCTTCAATCGGAGCCGGACGCAGGCAGCACGTTCACACTGACGCTGCCCTGCCTGGCGGAGGCGGTTGCGGTATGAAGATCGCTGAGCGACAACACGGGGCCGTGGTGGTAATCACGCTGACCGGCTCGCTGTCGGGCGCCGACGCCGAACAGGTAAAAAATCGCCTCCTTCAGGCGATGAAGACGAATCGTGGCCGGTTCGTGATGGACGCTGCGGAAATCGCTTTTATCGACGGGACCGGCCTGGAGATGCTTCTGGACATAAACGACGAGATGAACCGCATCGGCCGGGCGCTGAAGATATGCGCCGCCGGCGAAACGATACGCCGGATCATGGAACTGACCGGAGTTGCGCCGCTGTTCGAGCAGTTTTCCGACGCCAACGAGGCCGTGAGGAGTTTTTTATGACTGTAGCGGACCGGACAATCTCCGTCTTCGAGACAATAGTCGAGGCCGGCGCGCTCTCGGAGAAGCAGTTGGACTGCGCCGTCGCCGAGCAGAAGGCATCCGGAAGGGACCTGGGTGAAATTCTCGTCGAACAGGGCGCCGTCGCCGGCGCTACCCTCGCGCCGCTGCTGGGGCGCCGACTCGGCCTGGACGGCTGCTACCTGCGCCACGGGCTGATTGACCCGGCGGCGATGAAACTCATCGAGCAGGAGGAGATGGAGCAGCTCATAGCCATTCCCATGTTCAAGGTCCGCGACACGCTGACCGTCGCCATGTCCGAGCCTCTTTGCCTGCCGAAGATCGACAGGCTCGAACAATTAACCGGCTGCGAGATTCGACCGGTCTTCGCACTGGAATCCAACATCCTCGAATTCGTCAAGAAGTACATCGAGTGCGACCTCGACATCGACGCGTTTCTCGTTTCGCTGGCGGAATCCGACGTACAGGTAGTCGAGCGGGAAACCGTCGATGATTCTCCGGCGACGAACCTGGACAAGATGGTCGAGGGCAGCCCTATCGTGAACCTGGTCAACATGGCGCTGCTGACCGCCATCAGGGACCGCGCCAGCGACATACACATCGACCCGGACAGGAACGGCACGCGCATCTGCTATCGGATAGACGGGACTCTTCGCGACCTGATGAGGCCGCCGATCGGTCTTCACGCCGCTATTGTTTCGCGGGTCAAGGTTATCGGCAAGATGGACATCGCCGAGAAACGCCTCCCGCAGGAAGGCAGGGTCCGCATCGTCGCCGAAGGTCGCGGGATCGACCTGCGCATCTCCAGCATGCCCACCATGCTGGGCGAAAAGATAGTCGTTCGCGTCCTCGACAAGGCGAACCTTCACGTCCGCCTGGAGACACTGGGACTTCGCACCGAAGCGATGAATTCGTTTGTTCGGATGCTCCGCCGACCCCACGGGCTGGTGCTCGTTACCGGACCGACCGGGAGCGGAAAAACCACCACGCTCTACTCGGGCCTGTACCTGCTGAGAAGCCCCGAACGCAACATCGTTACCGTCGAGGACCCCGTCGAGTACCAGTTGGACATGATCCACCAGATACAGACTCATGAGGCCGTTGGCCTGACGTACGCAAGGGTCCTTCGCAGAGTCCTGCGACAAGACCCGGACGTAATCATGATCGGCGAGATCCGCGACGAGGAGACCGCCCGTATCGCCATCCAGTCGGCCCTGACCGGTCACCTGGTGCTCGCGACGCTCCACACAAACGACGCGCCCGGCGCTGTGGCCCGGCTGCTGGAGATGAATATCGAGTCGTACCTGATCTCCAGCGTGCTCAACGGCGTGGTCGCCCAGCGCCTGGCGAGGACCATCTGCCCGAACTGCGCGACCCAGTCTTACCCCACCGAGAACGTCCTCGCCGACGCCGGTCTGACACACATGTCCGGGCGGGCATTCGCCAGGGGACTGGGATGCCGCCAGTGCCACGACACCGGTTTCCGCGGGCGGATCGGGATATACGAAGTCATGGAGGTTTCCGCCGAACTGCGCCGGATGATCCACCAGTCGGCCCCGACACAGGAACTGCGACAGCAATGGCGGCGGGACGGCGGATTGACGCTTCGTGAAGAAGGCATGATTGCCGCCGTCGAAGGCAAGTCCACAATCGAAGAGATACTCCGAATTACCCGCAGCCCTGACGAACAAACCGACCGGCAGGACGCCGCCGCCGGTTCGCAGACCGATGAAGTTCAGGTCGGGCCGGAGGAGCAAACGGCATGAGCGTCGAATACGCCGCCATCGACAAACCGGCACACGATGAAGCCGAGCGATCCGGGCGGGACCGGACGGACCGGACTAAAGTCCGCTCCGCCGGCGGGATCAAAAACCTGGTCATATTCACGCGGCAACTGCACGTTCTGTTCTCGACCGGAACGCCCCTGGTCGATGCGCTCGGGGCGATGGAGCGACAGAACAAGGCCGGACCGTGGCGGGACATTGTCGCCGATGTCCGCAGGCGAGTTGAGGAAGGGGCCTCGCTTTCGGAATCCATGCAGGCGCACGGAGAACAATTCGACGCGACCTGTTGCAGCATGGTTGCGGCCGGTGAGGCCGGCGGCGACCTGGCCGAGATGCTGAAACGACTGTCGGTGCTTCTGCGGAAGCGCCTGCGCGTCCGCAACGCCGTGTTGGGCGCGCTGATCTATCCCTGCCTGCTGACCGTGGTGGCGACATCAGTACTGACGCTGCTGCTGGTCTTCGTGGTGCCGAATTTCGCCAAACTGTTCGCAACGCTCGACTCGCCCCTGCCGCCGACGACCAGCGCCCTGATTGCCATGAGCGACGCAGTGAAATCTTACTGGTGGCTTATACTCGGCGGCCTCGTCGCCGGCGCGATCGCGACGAAGGAATACCTCGCCGGTCCGAGCGGAAAAGCACGTCTCGACGACGTGCTGGTCCGCCTGCCGGTAGCAGGACGAATCACGCGGAATTTCGCAACGACCGGAATGATCCGGATGCTGGGAACGTTGCTGGTCAGCCACGTGCCCGTGCTCGATGCGATCCGCCTTACTCGCGACTGTACGAACAACAACCGCTACAAAAACCTCCTGACGGAGACCGAAGACGCCGTCGCACGCGGCGAAGCAATAAGTTCGACCTTCGCAGACGAGGGACTGATCGACCCGGCAGTATATGAGTCCATACACACCGGCGAGAAGAACGGGCAGATCGGACCTATGATGCTCCAGATGGCCGACCTGATGGACGAGGAAAACGAGGTGGTTCTCCGGACACTGACGAGCATTATCGAACCGGCCATCCTTATCGTGATGGGGCTGCTCGTCGGATTCGTTGCGCTCAGTATGTTCATGCCGCTGCTGGATATGACGGCGGTGGCCGGCGGGGGTGGATAATGAGTCGGCGATTCGGCGCATCCGGCGCTCCCATCGGCCTGCACATCGACGGCAGGCGCGCTTACGCCGTCCAACTTGACCGCTTCGAGTCAGGTTGGCGAATTAAGGCCTCTGCCTGTTTGCCGCGCACGGGGCATGACGGAGAGATTGGTTACGAAGAAGTCTGCCGTATAGCCCATACACTTACCAGGCAAGGTTTTACCGGAAACGCCGTCGTACTGGCCGTGCCGGACGAGATGCTCTCTGCGAGTATCCTGGAGCTTCCCGGCGCCGGTTCCGGCGTCTCGACCGAGCAGGTTGTCGGCGCTGAACTGGCCAGAATAAACAAGTGCGACTCCGAATCATTCGAGATGTCGTACCGGTCCCTTCCGGACCCTGACGGCGCTGCCCGGTCGGTCCTGGCGACCACCTGTCCGCGCGATGACGCCGATGCGCTTCTGGACATTTTTGAACAGGCCGGGCTGAACGTAATCGCGCTCGATGCCCGCGCCGCCGCACTGGCGCGGGCGTGCCGGGCGGCACTGGCTGACGCCTCCGGCATAACCGCTGTCCTCGATGTCGGGTGGGACTCGGCCTTCCTTGTCATTCTCTTCCAGGGCGAATTGTTCTACACACGTTCGCTGGGCGATTTCGGTATCCGCCGGTTGTGGAAAAGTCTGACCGAGCAGATCGGCATCGATTCCGACGCGGCTGATTGTCTCTTTACCGAGGTTCGTCTTGATACCGGCGCGAATCCTGACGACGACGGCGGGCCGTTCGAGGACTTCGGCAGCGCCGTCTCGATGCACTTCAGGGCACTGGCCGAAAAACTCAAGGCTCCCTTCTCCTATGCAGCCCGTCAGTGCGGGCAGGAGAAGATCGGGCGCGTCCTCCTCACCGGCGACGGAGTATCGGTTCCGGGACTCGGCAGCCTGCTGGCCGACAAGTTCGATACTCAGGTCTCGGTCGTTCAAATGGAAGACCTCGAACTGCGCGGGTCCGAATCCTTTGACGGGACCGGACGCCTTGCCGCACTGGCGACCGCCGCGGGCCTGGCCATGTTCGACGAAACGGGCGCTGCGGGATCACATAACTTTATATCGGCGCAGAGGCGCCGGAGCAGACGCAGACGGGTCCAAAAACGCCGATGGGCGGTGGCGCTCGGCGTTTATGCCTTTCTGCTGCTCGTTACCTATTCAACCTGCTACGCAATCCGCACCCAGGACCGCGGGGCGGTCGCAGACAAAATCGCGCTGACCAGAAGCCGAATAAAGCAGACCAACCGCGACCTTTCCGCAGCCAGGACCGCTCTTGCCGAAACCCGACTGAAAATCGCCGGGAATCGGGCGGTCGGAAGACCGCCGGACTGGGGCATGTTACTGGCGATCCTTTCAGTCGGCGTCGGGAACGATATTGTCCTGAATAACTTACGACTGGCGCCCGACGATTCCGCTTCCGGCGGATTTGCACTCGAAATTACAGGCTTCGGCCGATCGAGGAAGGCGGTTTCCGGTTTCGTCCTTCGCATGGAAGAGACGACGCTGTTCGAGCGGGTCGCCCTGACACAAACGCGGCAGGAATCAGCCCCGGCCGGCAAGGTCATCGCCTTCCGGCTGGCCTGTTCGCTGCTGCACGGAAACGGGTCCGACCAATGAGATTGACAGACATGAGGCGATTGAAGGGACAGTACCTTATCCTGGCGGCGACGGGCGTCTGTGCAGCCCTTACGGCGGCAGTGTACATAGGAGGTATCCGCCCACTGATGGGGCGGCAGGAGGATTTCGCCTCCCGACAGGCGAAAATTCAGTCTCTGCAAAAAAGGCGGAATAACCTGTCGGCACAGTTGACCGCTTTGACTGATAAGGTCTCGGTTGCGAAAAAGGCGCTGACCGAGACGCCCCTGAAACTCCAACCGGCCCGGAAGGCCAACAGTCGCCTGGCCGGACTCGACAACCTCGCCGCCGGCTGCGACGTGGAACTGGATCAAACCGCACTGGGCGCATCAATGAACGGGCCTGAATATCGAATGATCCCGATTAACCTGTCCGGCAAGGCGCAATTCAGGAACTTCGCGATTTTCCTGCACAGGCTGCGTGAGGAATGTTCTGACATGGCGGTATGGTCGATGGAATTATCCCGCCCGGCGGAGGAAACGCCGGAACAGGTAACGTTTCGGATACGCGTAATCTGGTTCACGGCCATCGACCCGGACGGCAAGACATGAAACTGAAAAGAAAACACAAGATATACCTCCTCATCTTCGCCGTTTCCCTGGCGGTATTCGTGATTGCCGGGGAACCGCCCGAAGAGGGATCGGCCGACACGCACGCAGGCGGCTCTGCGAAGGCGAAAAGCGGCGGGAAAAAACGACGGAAGAATCCGGCTTCTGAATTCATGGAAACACATTCCCTCCCGGCAAGCGATGTCCTGGCCGAACGTATCAGGGAAATCAGCAGCGACAGGGGTATGCAAATAAAGGATGTAAAGGACGCCTTCGGCTCCGTACAGGACTGGTTCCCCAAACCGAAGTTGGAAAAACTACAGAAACCCCGGCGGTCGCAGCAGCCACAGGAATCAGCATCCGATCGCACTGCGGAATTCAAGAAGAAATACCGACTGACGGCTGTGATTATCAGGCCCGATAAGGCCCAGGCCATTATCAACGGAAAGTGCCTTACCATCGGCGAGGAACTGGACGGGTTCAAACTTATTTCCGCGGACGCCCGGACCGCCGTGCTGGTCTCAGGCGAGGTGCAGGTCGTGTTGAAACTCTATCCTTCAGGGAAGGAGCGGAATGCGGACGATGAATAGCAGGATCAGTTACGCAGAATCACATAAACACGCCATGTTCACACCCTTGTGTAAAGTCGATAGAGAAAAAGGAACAGTAGTAACACTACACTCGGAGCGGTCAATCTGGAGAGAGGAACCATGCGTGTGAAAATCCGACAAACAAAAGGCTTCAGTCTTCTGGAACTGGTCATCGTCATTGTGATTATGGGGATCATTGCGGCGATAGCAATTCCCCGGATGAGCCGGGCGTCGAAATCGGCCGGCGAATCGGCGGCGGAGTCAAACCTTTCTTTGCTACAGAACGCAATAGAGCAATATGCCGCTGAGCACGACGGGACATATCCCACCGTTGCCGATTTTGAGAAACAACTGACCATCAAGATCGGCGACTACGGCCCATATCTCAGAGACATCCCGGAGATGACAACCGGCGCCAACAAAGGCGCCACCAAGATCGCCGCCAAGGCCGGCGACGGCGTCGCCTGGATATACGACGAAGATACGGGCGAGATAACCGCCAATAAATAAACCGGCTTCCCAACCGCAGCGCCACCCGGCCACAACTTTAACGGAGGCGCCGTTATGATGATTAATCGCAGGTCATCGAACGGATCGGAAGGCGGCTTCGGACTCCTGGAACTGATAATAGTGCTGTCTATTATCACCACGCTGTCAGCCGTTGCCGTTCCGAAGTATGCCGCCTCCCTCGCACGCTATCGCGCAGACGCAGCCGCGGGGCGAATCAAGGCGGAACTGACGACTGCGCGCCGAACCGCAAGGATCACCGGAAAATCACTGACAGTTAATCTACCGGATTACAAAGACCTCATCAGCGAATCCCCGTATCGTGCCGTCATCGTCTCGGCGGATTTCGACGGTAACGACAAGGTGATATTCGACATTTACGGCGCCCCCGACAGCGGCGGGACCGTAGTCGTTCAGGTCGGAAACGTCCGCAGAACGGTCGTTCTCGAAGCGGAGACGGGACGGGCGGCGGTTAAGGATTAATATAAGAGTTCAGCCGTATGCAGAACAAAAGAGCAAGTCAGGCGCACACAATATTTATCAGGTCTGGTTTTTGCAGTGATAAATATTCAGGTGGCACGGTCAAGTCGAAGACTTGGCCGTGGCGGACACAGCCACGGTCAGGCAAGGTCGAGGCCGGACGAACTCGACCTTGCCTGGCCGCGCCACCCGCCGCCGCATTCACTCTGGTCGAACTGGTGATCGCCGTGTCGATAATGTCGGTGCTCGCGTGTGCGGCGACGGGGGTCGTGATGTACTCGGCCCGTAAGGTAGCAGTCGCAGCAGCCGATGACGAAATGAGCCTGCGGGCGCGCGACATCCTGGACGAAATGGCGGCCGAACTCAGCCTGGCGATTAATTTCACCGAAACCGGATCCGACGCCGTCTCTTTCACCGTCCCGGACCGCGACGACGACGGCCGGGCTGAAAGCATCCGCTACGAGTGGGTCCGCGAAAACCCGAATCCGAAACTCTGGCGTCTTACCCGGCAATACAACGGTGGCGCCCCGAAGACCATCGCCGACGACGTCCGACACTTCGACCTGAATTACCTGGTAAAAACCGTCACCCAGCCATGAAAACGATTTACGGCAATACGGAATTATCCATCCGGCGCCGCCCCGGCGGTTTCTCGCTGGTCGAGGTGGTGATTTCCACCCTTATCGTCGGCGGCCTGATGGTCGCGGCGATGACAATGCTGGCGTCGGCGAGCCGGTCGAGACAGGTCCGCTCGGCGCAGCGGCTCGGACCGGCCCTGGCGAGACAATGGATGACGGAAATCCTCCAGGCGCGTTACGAAGAACTCGAAACCGTCATGGAAGACGCCGAGGTTAACGGCTGGCGCCGCCGGATAAAGGTTGAATACGTCAAGCCCGGCGACCCGGACGTTGTTTCGGCATTCGATACGGGAATCAAGCGGATTACCATAACTGCAACCGGGCCGGGCGGACGATCGACGTCTCTGGTCTCGTTGCGTTCCAGCATCAGCATTTACGATCGAATGCCGGCTGCGAAGAGAGATTACCTCCGCTGGGTCGGGGCCGAACTACAGATCGGCGGGAATGACAGGGGGCGGGTAACGACGGGCGTGAACCTTCTGAACCGTATCCCCGCACCGTAACAATGAAATCGACCGGGACATCGAATGAAGACCTGCGCCGAACAGATCGATAATCGCCGCCGTCGAGGCTCGATCTATATAATGATTCTGGGGACGGTAACGATCCTGACGGTCATCGGCCTTGCCGCGCTGGCGACGGTTCGCGTCGAGACACGCGCTGGCGGCCAGGCAAACGACTGGGTCGAGGCGCAACTGCTTGCGTTCTCCGCCGTCGAGCACGCCCTGGCAAGGATTGACGCGACGGCGAACTGGCGCACGGACCTGGCGGGAAAAACCGAGGAACATTCGTTCGGCGGCGGCGCTTTTCAATGGAGACTGGCCGATGAACTGGACGGTGACCTTGCCGACGATCCTGCCGACCCGTTCGTTATCATCGCCACGGGAAAGGTTCACGAGGCCGTTTACAAACTGAAGCACCTCTGCCTCATCCGAGGCAAGCCGCTTGAGACACTTGGAAAATCCTGCCTGCACGCCGGAGGAACGGTCCGCATCAAACGCGGCTGGGGAGTTCGGCACCTTCTCGCCGACGGCGCGACGGTTTCGACCAACGGCAAACTGAGAATCGACAAATCCTGCATACTTTACGGCCGGGGTGAGGCCCGCTCCGTTGATAACCGGGGTGAAATAACCGAAGGATACACCGAGTCCGACGATTTCAGCAGGGCAATGCCGCACGAGCGGGTCTGGACAATGTACAGCAGTATGCTCCGGCCTGTAAAAATCGACAATACGGCCTCGACGGTCCGCAACGCCGTCCTGAATTACACGACCAACTCGCTGGGACAGCAGACGAACGCCGACGGGGCGTATTTCATCGACAGAGGCAGCGGAAACCTGACGCTCATTCACTGCAACATCAACGGCACGCTGGTAGTGAAGTGTAAGAAACTCGTTCTTCGCGGCCTGATTCGTATGCAGAATTATCGGTCTGATTTCCCGGCCCTGATCGTGGACGGCGACGTGGAAATGGATTTCTATACGCCCGGAGAAATCCGCGGCCTGGTGCACGTAACAGGTTCGCTGACCCTGAAGAACACCGCCCGCATCCGCGGGGCCGTTATCTGCGAAGGGACAGTAAAATGCCGGGGATTCAACAGGATCACCCACTTACCCGAATTATACACAAACCCGCCGTTAGGATACACCACCGGCGACGGGCAAATCCATCCGGAAACATGGACACGGATAAGTAAGTGAGCGACCTGATTTTCTGGCTGTGTATGGTAACATGGTTTTTGAGGAGTTCAGACCTGTTTTGTGCCCATTCCGCAATAACCCCTGCCATATTGCTCCGTAACTGCCGGTTATTAAGTTCTTTACAGTCTGCCGGAAAAAAATGTCACTCACGTAAGTAACTGATCGAGCAGGAACCGGAACTGTTTCCGAACTTGCTCTTTTCCTGAAGCATCCGGTTGAACTCTTACGTCGGACCGCTCAAACCCAGAGATTAAGGGATAACGACGAACGCTATTATCCAACATCTTTTCAACAGGAATTCCACAAATTGTACTTACTGAACGGTTCGCATCCATGATATAGTGGCGAATTCGTTAGAGGGGGAGAAAAAAGGGCTGTTGATTGCTGTTTGGTAAAATTTTTTTTGGAAGGAACCTCTTTTAGAGTCGAAGTTTATAAAATAATACTATATTTTGATTAATTTGTGCTTGACTACCCCAACATATTGATTATGCTTGTCTGACACCGGGTTAAACAGTAACGGCCCTTTCTTGTATTCAGGATTTTCTGATTATTCGGATAATTGAGCGAGATCTTTGTTTCGGGAGTTGGTTGTTGGATAAGGGAAGCATCGGAGGCTTCCGTCCCGGTTGAATATTTATTGTTGCTCTTACCGAAAGTTTTTATCTTTGTCGGTAATGTCAGGGAGTGGTATCTGATGGTAGTTCAGTCGTCGATTTCCGCAAGTCAAAGTAACCTTGAAGAAAACAGCCCGGTTCGAGACGCCACGGACGGACTTCGAATCGAGAGGCATTTCTGTCCGGAGGGCGTCGATCCTTTCGAGCAGGTCGCCTGGGAAAAGCGGACCGCTGTTATCAAGGACGAAAAAGGCGAGGTCATCTTTCAGCAGGACGACGTCGAGGCGCCCGAGCAGTGGAGCCTGTTGGCGACGAACGTGGTCGTCAGCAAGTATTTCTACGGCGAAAAGGATACGCCCCAGCGTGAGAATTCGGTGCGGGATTTGATTCACCGGGTCGCGCGTACCATTGCCGACTGGGCGCGCGACGACGGCCTGTTCGCTTCGGATGCGGACGCAGAGAACTTCTACAATGAATTGGTCTGGCTGTGCCTGAACCAGTACGGGGCGTTTAATTCGCCCGTGTGGTTCAACGTCGGGCTTTTCCACGTCAGCGGCGTGGCCGGTTCGGAAGGGAATTTCCACTGGGATCAGCAGAGTTCCGCTCCGGCAAGGACGCTTCACGGCTACGAGTACCCGCAGTGTTCCGCCTGTTTTATTCAGAGTGTCGATGACACGATGGAGGACATAATGCGCCTGGCGGCCTCGGAGGCGATGCTGTTCAAGTTCGGCTCCGGCACGGGTACGGACCTTTCGACGCTTCGCAGCAGCAGGGAGCGTCTGGCGGGCGGTGGGCGCCCTTCAGGCCCGTTGAGTTTCATGCGGGTTTTCGACCAGATCGCCGCGGTGGTCAAGTCGGGCGGAAAGACCCGCCGGGCAGCCAAGATGCAATCGCTCCGCTGCGATCATCCGGACATTCTGGAATTCATCGAGTGCAAGGCCGCCGAGGAGAAGAAGGCCCGTGCGCTCATCGAGGCCGGTTACGACGGCGACTACAACGGCGAAGCGTACAGCTCGGTGATGTACCAGAACGCCAACCTTTCGATCCGCGTTACCGACGAGTTTTTGCGTGCGGCGATGGAAGACAGGGACTGGCAGACATGCGCCGTTACTACGGGCAAGCCGATGCGGAAATACCGCGCAGCCGATCTGCTCGACAGGATAGCCGCCAGCGCCCACCTGTGCGGCGATCCGGGCGTTCAGTACGACACGACGATTAACCGCTGGAACACGTGCCCGGCGGGGGGGCGGATAAACGCCTCCAATCCGTGCAGCGAGTACATGTTCCTTGACGATTCGGCCTGCAACCTGGCGAGCCTGAACCTGGTGAAGTTCCGCCGGGCGGACGGCTCGTTCGACGTCGATAATTTCCGCCGGGCGGTGCGGATATTCATCATCGCCCAGGAGACGTTGGTGGACCACGCCAGTTATCCGACGGAGAAGATCTGCCGCAACAGCCATGAGTTCCGCCCGCTGGGTCTGGGCTACGCCAATCTCGGCGCGCTGCTGATGGGCATGGGGCGTCCCTACGACAGCGACGACGGTCGCGCCGTCGCCGCCGGTATCACGGCGATAATGACGGCGCAAGCCTACGCCACCAGCGCCGAACTGGCCGGCAGGATCGGACCGTTCCCGCAGTTCAACAAGAACCGCGAGCCGATGCTGGACGTGATGCGGATGCACCGACGCGCCGTCGAGGACATAGACCAGTCCGCTTGCCCGTCGGGCCTTATAGACGCCGCCCGCTCCGCATGGAACCAGGCCGTCGCCGCCGGGCAGACCTGCGGATATCGAAACTCGCAGGCTACGCTGCTGGCGCCGACCGGTACGATCGGCTTCCTGATGGACTGCGACACTACTGGAATCGAGCCTGACATCGCGCTGGTCAAATACAAGTCGCTCGCCGGCGGCGGAATGCTCAAACTCGTCAACCGCACCGTGCCGGCGGCGATGGAAAAACTGGGCTACGAAGAGGAGCAGATCGCAGAGATTATCGAGTACATCGAGGAAAACGATACGATCGAAGGCGCTCCGGGCCTGAAACCGGAACACCTGGACGTCTTCGACTGTGCGTTCAGACCGGTCAACGGCGTCCGCTCAATTCACTATACCGGGCACCTGCGAATGATGTCGGCCGTCCAGCCGTTCCTGTCGGGCGCAATCTCCAAGACCGTTAACATGCCCGCCGAATCCACCGCCGAGCAGATTGCGGACGTTTACGTCAGCGGATGGAAGATGGGCCTGAAGGCGGTGGCGATCTACCGCGACGGTTCCAAGATGTCCCAGCCGCTGAACCTCAAGAAGGACACCGACGACGAAAAAGCCGGGAATGTCGAGGAGCCGAAAAAATCCACCGCCGGCGCGTCGTCCGATGTGCGGTCTCCCCACCGATGGCGTCTGCCGGCGACCCGACAGTCGTTGACACACAAGTTCGACGTGGCCGGACACGAGGGGTATATCACGGTCGGTCTGCATGAGGACGGCACACCCGGAGAGGTCTTCATTACCATGGCCAAGGAAGGCTCGACTGTGGGTGGGATGATGGACGCCTTCGCCACCGCCATCAGTCTGTGTCTCCAGTACGGCGTCCCGCTGGAGGCGCTGACGAGGAAGTTCTCGCATCAGCGCTTCGAGCCGGGCGGAATGACCGCCAATCCGGACATACCTTTCGCAAAGAGCATCGTCGATTACATATTCCGATGGTTGGATATGACGTTCCTGGAAGAATCTCGTAATGCAGATATGGTTGAGAGTACGGGTCGGATCGATCCGTCGTCAGAAATCTTGGCCGCCGAGGGGTCCGTCACGGACGATGTTGCCCTTGGAATGCAAGGCGCCGGAAAGCCCGCCGGCAGGGATGTTGCGGGTCCCGGCGCTGATTTAATTCCGGGCAACGGCGGTAATGGCGGTAATGGTGGCAACGGCGATTCGGACCGGAAGTCCGCATCGACATCGACCTTGCCGACAGCGAGAATGTCGCGCACCATCAACCGTATCGACCAGCAGTTTTCCCATTTCCAGGAAGACGCGCCGCCTTGCGACTTCTGCGGCGCCATCACGGTGCGGAACGGGAATTGTTACAAATGCTTCAATTGCGGCGCATCACTGGGTTGTAGTTAAAACAATGAGCAGGCGGGAAGCCCCTCCTGACTGACCGCTACATGTCGGGCACAGGTGGGGGGATTCGAAGGCGGGCCGAATCGTGAAAAAATCGGACCGACAAAATATGCCGGATCGATCGAGCATCTCAAGGGAAAAAATTCTCAAGAAATTTAGTTGGAATAGCCGAACAAAATATTGTAGAAAGCGTATGAAAATCGGAAAAATCGGATAACTGTTATCCGCTGAAAGTCTGTCGCACCCGATTATGGCGCAGGTCTCCCTCCACCTGTGTTGAGGGTTGCGGCTAGTTGGGGCGATTCTCAGGTCTCCCTCCGCCTGGGTGTCGCCCTTTTTTTTTCATGGTGGCACAGGTTTTCAACCTGTGTCGTTCACGCTAACCCATTAACAAACCTGTAATAAATCAATAGTTTGTGATAATATACCGTAACTCCGTTGAAAGGGTTAAATCGTGGAGCAGGTTATTCTCGGCAAGGCGTTCGTCCTCGGCGACAATATCGACACCGACCAGATAATCCCGGCAGAGTATCTTTCGTACAATCCTGCCGATGAGTCCGAACGCAGGTACTTCGGCAGGTACGCCTTCAGCGGCGTGCCGCCGGCACAGTCGGGTCTGCCCGAGGGAAATATCCCGTTCGTCACCGGCGACGGTTATAAAAGCGAATACGTTGTCGTCGTAGCCGGGAAAAACTTCGGCTGCGGGTCGTCGCGCGAGCATGCGCCGCTGGCCCTGGCCACCGCGGGCGTCCGGGCGGTAGTGGCCGAGTCCTACGCGAGAATCTTTTACCGCAACAGTGTCAACGGCGGGTATCTCGTCCCGTTCGAAACGCCGCAGCGTCTGGTGGAAAAATTCGCCACCGGAGACGGAGTCGAGATAAACCCTGCCTCCGCGATATTGAAAAACCTCCGAACCGGTGATCAATTCGACTTATCGCCGCTGGGCGACGTCGCGGACATCATCGACGCCGGCGGAGTGTTCGGATACGCTCGACAACAGGGAATGCTGAAATAGTCCACGAATTACACGAATTACACGAAAAAAAATGGAAAACCGGGAAAAGATAACCATTTGCGATACCGATAATGGCGCAGTCATTTCTGTTAAAGTCATTCCCGGCGCGTCGCGGGACCGGATTGTCGGCGTACTGGGCGATTGCCTGAAAGTCGCCACATCGCAGCCGGCCGAGAAGGGCAAGGCAAATAAGGCCGTCGCCGCCATACTGGCAAAGGCGCTCGGCGCGAGCAGAAAAGACGTAACGTTATTATCGGGTTCGACGAATCCGCGAAAGGAATTCCGCATCGCCGGATTGACGACCGGCGACGTTCAAAAGACGCTGGCGAATTTGTAATAGGTGGAAGGACGTGAAAAAAGTAATTCTTGCCATAGCGATGCTCTAACCCGCCTCCAGAATAAAAAAACTTGACTGTCGGTTCACGATGCCGATAATCTTTACAACATGATCCGTCACAGCGACAGCCCGAACCTGCTGCTATCAGGGCTTCTGCTGCGCTGACGGATCGCGGGTAAGGATAATAAATACATCGGCCCCGCGATCTTAAAAGGATTGCGGGGTTTTTTGTTTCCACGAATTACACGAATTATTACGAATTACACTAATAGATATAAAAAACTTCGTGTAATTAGTAAAAATTGGTGTAATTCGTGGTAATTGTGGCACGATTCGTGTAATTCGTAAAAATTGGTGTAATTGGTGGATATCATGGCGAAATACGATTTTGCGGAAATTGAGAAGAAATGGCAGGCGTACTGGCGGGAGAACGAGACTTTCTGCCAGCCAAACCCCGGCGACGAAGGTTTTGGCTCCGACAAGCCCAGGTTCTACGTTCTGGACATGTTCCCATACCCGTCCGGGGCCGGCCTGCACGTCGGGCATCCCGAAGGCTACACCGCCACCGACATCATCGCGCGTTACAAGCGGATGACAGGTTTTAATGTCCTTCACCCGATGGGTTACGACTCCTTCGGCCTGCCGGCGGAACAATACGCCGTCGAGCACGGCGTTCATCCGCGAGAAACCACGGCTGCTAACGTCGCCAACATCGAGCGACAGATCAAAATGTTCGGCTTCAGCTACGACTGGTCGCGCAGGATCGCCACGACCGACCCGGACTACTACCGCTGGACGCAGTGGATATTCCTGAAGATGTTCAACAGCTGGTACGACCCTGCCGCCGGCGCAGCCCGGCCTATCAGTGAATTGGTTCGGCGCCTGGAGAGCGGCGACTACTGCATCGACTTCGTCGGTCGGCCCGTGGCAAATGTGTACGACGGTCTTACCGCCTACTTAGGCCAGCCCGTCGGCACAATCAAATGGCACGAACTGCCGCCCGAGCAGAAGCGTCAGATCATCGACGACCAACGCCTGGCCTACATGGCCGAAGTGCCGGTCAACTGGTGCCCGAAACTCGGCACGGTCCTTGCTAACGAAGAGGTTACCAACGAAGGACGGTCCGATCGCGGCGACTGGCCCGTCTTCCGAAAGGCGCTGAAGCAGTGGATGCTCCGAATAACCGCATACTCCGACCGCCTCCTGGACGGCCTTGATGAACTCGACTGGCCCGAATCGATAAAGATCATGCAGCGAAACTGGATCGGCAGGAGCGAAGGCGCCGACGTCGATTTCAGGATTGATGGTTATGACGAAATTATACGGGTCTATACAACCCGCCCTGATACTTTATTCGGCGCTACGTATATGGTCCTTGCGCCCGAGCATCCGCTGGTCGAGCAGATAACCGCGAACGAGCAGCGCGATGCGGTTCACGCGTATGTGCAGGAAGCCTCTCGGAAATCCGAGTTGGAACGCACCGCAGAGACGAAGCAAAAAACAGGCGTCTTCACAGGCGCTTATGCGATTAACCCGGTCAACGACGAAAAAATCCCCATCTGGGTGGCGGACTACGTAATGATGGGCTACGGCACCGGCGCGATCATGGCTGTGCCGGCGCACGACACGCGCGATCTGGAATTCGCCGAGCAATTCGGCCTGCCGGTTATCCAGGTAGTCGCTCCGCCCGACGGCATCGACTGGCGCGGGTATGTGGGCGACGGCACAGCCGTCAACTCCGGCCCGTACGACGGGCTGACTACCGACGAGTTCAAGACGAATATAACTGCCTGGCTTGAAGAACAGGGACTTGGCCGGACGGCGGTGAATTACAAGTTGCGCGACTGGCTGTTTTCCCGGCAGCGGTATTGGGGCGAGCCGTTCCCGATCGTCCACTGCGAAAAGTGCGGTATGGTCGCCCTGCCGGAAGACCAATTGCCGCTTGAGTTGCCTGAGATGGACGATTTCACGCCGGCATCCTCCGACGATCCCGACGCACTGCCGAAACCACCGCTGGCAAAGGCGACCGATTGGGTGAACACGACCTGCCCGGCCTGCGGAGGTCCGGCGCAGCGAGAGACCAACACAATGCCCCAGTGGGCAGGTTCGTGCTGGTATTACCTCCGCTTCCTCGACCCGAAAAACGACAAAACCATCTGTGATTCCGATATCGAGAAGTATTGGATGGGACCGCCGGACAGAGAATCCGCAATCCGCCGTTCGACTTCACTCACGATAAACAATCCGCAATCCGCAATCGAAGGCGTTGACCTTTACGTCGGCGGGGCCGAGCACGC
>DAOVFI010000347.1 GCA_030673005.1 Planctomycetales bacterium | reverse complement strand
TGGGTACACGAGATGGTTACTCATAACGGATGGATCAAGAACTGGATTGACGTTAACGATATGCGAACGCACCTGCCGGTGGGCGACAACGGCCACTCGGCTCTGCCCGACGACAAGGCCAATACCCTTGTGCTGACCGATTTCGTCCAGGACGAGAATGGGCGGCAGGATTTCACCTACACCGTGCAGGTGGCTGTACCCGATGGTCGCTATGGCGAGATTAAGGGAATAAACCCCGGAGAAGACTGGTATCGCAAAGATCCCGGCAAGCCGACACGGACGATCAAGGTAACGGTAGATCATGTCGCCATACCTGTCCAGCCGGGAAGGAAGGCTCGTGCGCCGGTCAAGACCGACAAAAGCCCCTGGCCATGTTTTCGCGGGCCTGACTATGCCCATACCGGCAGAAGCCCCTACGTCGGACCTTCAAAACCACGTGTGCTCTGGCGGTATAAAACCGACGGCCAGATAATAGGTTCTTCTCCGGTGATTGGACCGGACGGGACAATCTATATAACTCCCGGTGCGCCGGACAGATGCCTCCACGCAATAAATCCCGACGGCACCCGAAAATGGCGCTACAAGAACGCGCTTGCCCCGTCCATCGGAATCGACGGAACAATCTATGCCGCAGCGGCTTATAGAAGCAGGCGCAGAAAACTTCTGGCCGTCAGCCCGGATGGAAAACAGAGGTGGGAATACGGGTATCCTTCGTATGGAATGAACCAGTGTTATACCATTCCGGGTCCTGATAATACGACTTACTTCGTTTCGACCTGTCGCCAAAGTAAAGGCGACAAGCGTAGCACGGAGTATCGCATGTACGCGATTTCCCCGGACATGAAGGTGAAATGGCAGTGCCCAATCAAGAAGGGACTCCGCTGGCTTTGGCATGGCGCTCACGTCTCTTCGCCGGCAATTGCTCCCGACGGGACTATCTATGTCGGTGGCAGCGGAAACTTTAGCGGCCTCCACGCCGTCAAGCCCGACGGGACACCGAAGTGGACATGCAAAGCCATGGGCAGGACTTTATCTTCCCCTGCCGTCTCGGTTCCGGACAAGACCGTCTATGTAGGCTGTCAGCAGGGGGGGCATCCCGCTGTAAGTAAGGGAATAACCGGACACATGCTTGCCGTTGATTTTGACGGGAACTTGAAATGGTCTTTCCAGGTCGGAAATGAGGTAGCTTCTTCACCCGCCATTGGGAAGGATGGGGCAGTCTATTTCGGCTCGCGCGACGGTTATTTCTACGCCTTGGACAAAGGCGGCAAAGAGAAGTGGAAATTCAGAACCGGCGATTGTATTCATTCCTCAGCCGCAATTGACGCCGAAGGAAAGATATACTTCGGTTCGCACGACTACTATATCTATTGCCTCAGTCCGAAGGGGAAACTGCTCTGGAAATACCTGACGGGCGGTTCGGTGGTTTCCTCGCCCGCAATCGGCACCGATGGAACTGTCTATGTCGGCTCGGCGGATGGATATCTGTATGCGTTCGGCAAATAGATCGATTGGCGGGACTGCGCTTCGCTTCGTCTTGACCTATTGCTCTAGTGCAAAAACCACTTTTGTCGCTCTACTGGGTAACCTTGATTGCCTCGTCGATCAGGAAATCCTTACAAGTAAACGATACATCCTGCTTACCACAAATGGTCGGAATGGCAACTAAGGTCAAAGGTGCAGTAAGACCTTGGACCTTATTCAATCCTTTCCATTCACCATTGATCCAAAGATCAATGCCAGATAGTCTCTTCTCACGATGATCGTACGTTCCTGAACCATAAATCTCACGGTCTTTGACTTTGACCGTTATGATCGGGTCGATCATATCCGGTCTGACGTTTGTCCCACTGGTAAGAGGCTTCATCCACGTTTCGTCCTTTCCTGGTTCGGTCTCCTGGTCAAAAGCCCAGAACCAGATGTGATACGCGAGAATGTCATCCAGTGTAGTCTCTTCACACGGTTTTGCCTTTCCGTATTGCTCTACCGGAGGAAAGATCATATTCCAGATTCTGCGGAGAATGCTCATCGTTAAGGACCCAATATTCTATTCCACAGAAAGCATTTCCTGCGGCCGATTGCCGGGACTGCGCTTCGCTTCGTCCCGGCCTACTGTTTCGGCCTGTTGTTCAGTCTGCTTCGCAGGAATTTTCCGGTGTAGGATTTTTTGCATCGGATGATGTCTTCGGGTGTGCCTTGTGCGATGACGGTTCCGCCGGCGTCGCCGCCTTCGGGGCCTAAATCAATTATCCAGTCGGCGTACTTTATCACGTCCAGGTTGTGTTCGATGATGATGATCGTGTTGCCCATGTCGGCCAGGCGGTTCAGGACGTTCAGCAGGCTGCGGATGTCGGCGAAGTGCAGGCCGGTGGTCGGCTCGTCCAGTGCGTAGAGCGTGTGTCCGGTGGCGGTCTTGCCGAGTTCCGACGCCAGTTTGACACGCTGTGCCTCGCCGCCCGAGAGCGTGGTCGAGGACTGGCCCAGTTCGACGTACGAGAGTCCCACGTCGTTGAGCGTCTTGATTATCCGCTTTATCTTCGGGAAGTTCTGGAAGAACGTCAGGGCCTCCCCGGCCCGCATTTTCAGCACGTCGGCGATGCTCTTTCCGCGATACCTTATCTCCAGCGTCTCGCGGTTGTACCGGCTGGACCTGCACTCGGCGCAGGTAACATATACGTCCGGCAGGAAGTGCATCCCGATCCTCTTGGTTCCCTGCCCCCGGCAGGCCTCGCACCGCCCGCCCTTGACGTTGAACGAGAACCGCCCCGGCTTGTAGCCGCGAATCTTCGCCTCGCGCGTCCGGGCGAACAACTGGCGGATGTGGTCGAAGACGCCGGTGTAGGTGGCGGGATTCGATCGCGGCGTCCTGCCGATGGGCGACTGGTCGATCTCGATTACCTTGTCGATCTGCCCTGTCCCCAGTAGCCGCTCGAACGCGCCCGGCTTGTCGCGAGACCCGTACAAACTCCGGCGCAGCGCCCGCAGAAGCGTCTGGTTGACCAGCGTGCTCTTGCCCGAACCGCTTACGCCGGTAACGCACACGATCCCGCCCAGCGGGAATTTCACGTCCAGGTTTTTCAGGTTGTTTTCCCGACAGCCGCGAATTTCAACGGCCCTGCGGAACGACAACGCCCTCCGCTCGCTCGGCGTCTCGATCTCCATCGTCCGGGACAGGTATTTGCCTGTAACGGATTCGGGGGCCGACTCGATGTCCTTCAACTT
>DAOVFI010000782.1 GCA_030673005.1 Planctomycetales bacterium | reverse complement strand
CTTTTGGCGTGTTGCCGTATGCCCCCATGTTTATCCTCCCGCCGTTGGGAGCGGATTCGTTCGAGAATTTCGCCTTTGGGTCGCCGGCATCGATGCAGGGGCTGGTTACATTATCTTTGACCCATTTATTCAATTTCGGGTTCCATCGACCGGCCTGGCTTTTGAGGCGGAAATCGCCGTTAGCGGGATCGACAAAAAGCGGGTTGGCGGAAATGGAATTTTCCCCGCCGCCGGTATCGCCGTCGGCGTTTTTCCACAGGTTATTGTGCGAGCAATTCTTAAGGGGGATTCCCGCTATCGGTTTCCCCCGGGTTTTAACGATGATATTATTCCGCACCTCCGGCGGCACTCCTGCGGCGCACTTGACGGCGTCGCCGGCCCGGTTGGAATAGAAGACGTTGTTGAGGATTTTGTTGTCGTGGAGGTAGAATTCCGGCGGGTGGGACCCGCCCCCGCGCCTCTGGACGACAGCCGCCCAATGTCCTGCATCGCTGCTTTTGTGATTTGTGAATACGTTCGACCGTATCAAAATCCACGAACTGTTCATTATGGTTACGCCGCCGCGGGAACTGCCCGACCCGTCGAAGACATTGCCGATTACCTCGTTGTGATTGCTCCACGAGTAGATTTTCATGTCGCCGCAGACGTGCCCCTTGAAGGTGTTGGAGATTATCCTGTTCCTGTGGCACGCGCCGTTCAGGTCGAGCGCGTACCAGCGCTTGCCCCACTTAAAATAACAATTCTCAATCACACTGTCGGTTGTATGCTGTAAGATAAGCCCGCCGAAATTGCTTTTCCACCATGTACATTCCCGGATATAAACATTCTTACACTTCAACATATTCATGCCGGTGCCCGTCTTTTCCATGCAAACATTGAATATTCGGGAATTGGAAACTTTGGCCAACAGGATACCGCCTCGCTGGAAGACCGGTTTAGCGACAGGGACGCCGTCACTCTTCAGGTGAAAATCCGCCAGTGTGATATTCTCGATGTAGTCCGCCTTCAT
>DAOVFI010000028.1 GCA_030673005.1 Planctomycetales bacterium | reverse complement strand
ACCCAACCCTGAACTGCGAAAAGGGCGCCGCCGTTCATCCCGCCTGACAAGGCCTTGGCGTATTCCACTTCGGCGGCGAGTTCCTCGCCCCGGCGCTCCATAACGTCAGTAAGGTTAGCAAGTTGCGCCAGGCGGTCGGCGTCGTCGGCCATAGCCTTATCGACTTGTCCGGCCTCGGCGCGGATGCCGGGAAGATCGCGCTCCGGCGGGGCGATCTCAACCGCCTCTTCGGGTAAGGTCGGTTCGCCCTCACGCTGCACCAGCCCGACAAGGACACGCTTAGCGGGCAGACTGCCAAGCGGCGCGACGCACTCGGCGGCGACCTCGGGCAGTTGCTTTACCGGAACGGAATAAAACTTCACCGGTACGCCCGCCTCGGCCAATGCGTCGAGTTGTTCGCGTCGAAGGTCGCCCCAGATCCTCAGGCGTTCGGCCTGGCGGTGCAGAGCGGTCAGACGGTTGCGGTTCTCGTGCGTCCGGCGGAATATCGTCAGTATCTCATCGGCGGCGTCCTGGGCGTCCATATCAGGCGCCTCGCCGGTCGGTGTAACGGCGGCGACTGCCTGGTTTGCCTGGCGGACGGCAGCGAGCCTGTTCGTCAGTTCTTCCGGGGCGACAGCGCCGGTAGGGTCCACTGGTTCCAGGTGCATCACGCCCAGTTGACGCAGCGCGTCCAGCGATGCGTCGCGCGATGCGGCGCGGGTAACCACGAAGACCTTTTTCATCTTCACGATCACTGCCGAATCTCCTCCTTTTGCTCGTGGTGGGGCGACTTGAGCATGCGGACCGGTCCGGCGAGTTTGGCCTTGGCGAGTTTCGCCCGACCGACGGCGGCGGTCTGCTCTTCGCCGAGATGGATGCGAATTACCCGTATGTTCTCCCGGCTGCGGGGTATCAGGACCTTCTCGAAGAGGTTAACCCGCTGGACGACCTTGGTAAGCGCCTTGTTCAGCAGGCTGTAGCGTCGATCGAGGACGTCGGCTCGGGCCTGTTTCTCGCTCAAATCGCGCAGGTCCAGGATGGCCTTGTCCACCCACGGCGGCGTAGCGAACAGGCTGTAATCGGCCGGCGGGAACGAGACGGACTCGAAGGTCGGGATGCGAACGCCGGCGACGTTATCCTCGTGCGTGAGAACCTCGGTGGGGGCCGATAGTTCGGTTACGTTCAGGCCGGCAGTGTCCCGCAGGACGGGACGGTAGGGGTCTATCCGCTTGCGGACATCCTCAACCTGGCCCCGAGCGGCCCAGCGGCGGTGGGAAACGTCCCGAATCGTCAACTGCAACTGCTGCTGCTTGAGCTTGAGCATCGGAAGATACCGCTCAAACCGCTCCAGCGCATCACGCTGACGCTTCAACTCAGGTCGGGTTAGTCTGATTTTTCTTGCCATTATTATCGTTTTGGATTGTGGATATTGAGCCGCGAACTTCGCGAACATCGCGAACTATTTTTTATCTCTATATATTTAGTTTATGTTCGTGTCGTTCGCGCTGTTCGCGGCGATAAAATCTCATTCGTCAGGCTGCTTCTGCGGCGGCGAGTTCCTTTGGCCAGTGTTTTTCTATTATGCTTCGTCGGATTCCCGTCTCTTCCGGCTCGAAGCAGTCTGCCAGCATGTTCCAGCACCGGTCCAGCGCTTCTTCCAGCGGGATATTGACGGTAAGGTCCATTATTCTGCTTTCGAACAGGTCGCTGTACTTCAGGAGTTTCTCGTCCCATTCGGAACTTTCGAAGCCCATTGCTTTCTTTTCCGTACTTTCGCGTGCGCCGGCGTAGAGTTGGATGCAGGCGTTCATAATGGCGCGGTGGTCGTCGCGCGTCTCGCCGTTGACCAGTTGCTTGAGTCGCGAGAGGCTTCCGAACGGTTCGATGTGCCCGCCGCGGAGGTAGAACTGGCCTTCGGTGATGTATCCGGTGTTGTCGGGTACGGGGTGGGTAACGTCGTCGCCGGGCATTGTTGTAACGGCGAGGATCGTCATGGACCCGGCCCCGTCGAGATCTACGGCCTTTTCGTATCTGCGGGCCAGCTGGCTGTAAAGGTCGCCGGGGTAGCCGCGATTGGAGGGGATCTGCTCCATGATGATTGCGACTTCCTTCAGCGCGTCGGCGAAGGCTGTCATATCCGTCAGCAGGACGAGGACCTTCTTGCCCTGGAGTGCGAAGGACTCGCCGACGGCGGTGCATAGGTCGGGCACCATCAGGCACTCGACTACCGGGTCGGCGGCGGTGTGAATGAACATTATCGTCCGGCTGGTAACGCCGCCGGTCTCGAAGGCGTCGCGGAAGATAAGGTAGTCGTCGTGCCGCAGGCCCATCCCGCCGAGGATGATTACGTCGGCTTCGGCCTGGAGTCCCACGCGGGCGAGAAGTTCGTTATAAGGCTCGCCGGGCACCGAGAAGATCGGCAGTTTCTGCGACTCGACCAGCGAGTTGAAGATGTCGATCATCGGGATGCCCGTGCGGACCATGTTGCATGGCAGTTGTCGCTTTACGGGATTGATTGCCGGCGTGCCGATGTCGATCGGTTCGTCGGCCAGTTCGGGCTTATTGTCCCTGGGCTTTCCGGCGCCGTCGAATATCCGACCCATAAGGTTTGGCGAAAACGGCACTTGCATGGGCTTTCCGAAGAATCGAACGCGGTCGCCGGTCGAGACGCCCTGCGTGCCCGCGAAGACCTGGAGCGAGACCTGGTCGCCTTCCAGGCGGATCACCTGCGCCAGCGACGTACCCCGTCTGGTGGTAACGGCGGCTAGTTCGTCGTAGGCCACGCCCGATGCGGTTACCTTGACCACGCTGCCGGCGATTGCGGTTATCTCGTTATAATATTTCTGCATTGTTATCAACCTCTATTGTCTTTTCAGGTATTGGCCGCGAACTGCGCGAACTACGCGAACACAAGTTATAGTAAAAAAACAATATAAAAAAGTTCGCGGTGTTCGCGCTGTTCGCGGCTTTCTATCGCATCAGGCGTTTGCCATTTCCGGTTCTTCCTTGGTCGCTCCGCCTTTTGTGGCGATGGACTCGTCGATGTCGGTGAGGATTTTTTTATAATCGTCGGAGTCCGTCGCGGCGTAGTTCCAGTTTCTGAACAGGTCGGCCAGGTGGACTATTACCTCACGGGCCTGATCCCTGTCATCGAAGCCGAAGTCCAGCCTCATTACTTCCAGGCACTTTGCGAAGACGAACTTCTGGCGTTCGGCGTCGGTTGCGCCGTCCACTTCATCGAAGGCGTTCTGCTGGAGATAGACGCTGTCGAAGAAATCGCTCTTGAGATAGATGGTGAAGTCTTCGACTGTGGTTCCTTCTTCGCCGACGACTGTCATCATCTGGTGGACTTCATTGCCCCGGCGAAGGATATTTTTCGCCTCGACCACTTCAGACGGTTCGAGAATTCCGACGTACTTGCTCCAGGATTCCAGCGGGTCGATGGAGGGGTATTTTCGGGCGTCGCTGCGGGAGCGGCTCAGCCCTTCGAAGGCGCCGACGACCTTGAGCGTTCCCTGCGTGACGGGTTCTTCGAAGTTTCCGCCGGCGGGGCTGACGGTCCCGCCGATCGTTACCGAGCCGGTCTGCCCGTCCTTAAGGCGGAGGTATCCCGCTCGTTCGTAGAAGCCGGCGATACGGCTTTCGAGGTAAGCGGGAAACGCCTCATCGCCGGGTATTTCCTCCAGTCGCCCTGATACCTCGCGCATCGCCTGTGCCCATCGGCTGGTAGAATCGGCAAGCAGCAGGACGTGCAGTCCCATCTGGCGGTAGTATTCAGCCAGGGTAACGGCTGTATATACCGACGCCTCGCGGGCCGCGACCGGCATGGCCGATGTGTTGCAGATGATAATGGTACGCTCCATCAGCGTCTTTCCGGTGCGCGGGTCGATCAGTTCGGGGAATTCGCGGATGGTATCGACCACTTCGCCGGCCCGTTCGCCGCAGGCTGCCACGATAACGATGTCAACGTCGGCGTGACGACTGGTCAGTTGCTGAAGGACAGTCTTGCCGGCCCCGAACGGACCCGGGATGCAGTACGTCCCTCCGCGGACGATCGGGAAGAGCGAGTCGATTATGCGAATCTTGGTTACAAGCGGATCGGTCGGAAGCAGGCGGGTTTGTGAAACGTTTAGGGGTATCTTCACCGGCCAGGTCTGCTGCATGGTAACCTCTACGGTCTGGCCGTCTTTTCCCTTCAGGGTGGCGATTTCCTTCTCAACGGTGTACTCGCCGCCGCCGACGATCTTTTCGACGGTGTATTCGCCGCGCAGACCGAATGGAACCATGATCCGATGCGTGAAGAGTCCTTCCGGGACGGTTCCGAGCGTTTCACCGGCGGATACCGTCTGGCCGGTTTTGGCGACGGGTGTGAATTCCCACTCCGTATCGATCGGCAGGGCGTGGAGATAGACGCCCGGCGTCAGGAAGTATCCTTCCTGTTCGGCCACCTCATGAAGCGGGTTCTGAAGCCCGTCATAGACCTGCCCCAGCAGGCCCGGGCCGAGGACCACTGAGAGCATCTCGTCGGTGAACTTAACCTCGTCGCCGACTTTCAGACCCCGTGTCTCCTCGAAAACCTGGAGGTCGGCCTGGCTGCCCCGCACGCGAATTATTTCGCTTACCAGCTTGGCCCCGTCGTCCCGGCAGCAGTAAGCCACGGAGTTCTGAACCACGTCGTGTTCCAGTTCCGCCGTTACCATGTTTCCGAATACAGCAACGATTCTTCCAGCCACTTTCAGTACCTTTCGTTGGAATCAGTCCACGAATTACACGAATTATTTAAAGAAACAGAACAAGATATCGCTTCACTCACCTCATTCTTTGTTTGCATTTCTCGCTATTCGGCAAATTCTACCCTCTGTTGGAATAATTCCTGCTCTCGTACAAAATAGCGTGTTATCCGGTCTCTTCTGGATTTATGTACCTTCTGTTTTATTATTCGTGTAATTCGTGTAATTCGTGGACTATTTTCCTTCCTTCGCATCAGCCTGATATTTCAGCGTTTGCCACCTGTTGACCAGTACGAGTCTTCTGGCGTATGCCAGAAGTTCATCGACGGCGAAGGTGAAGTATTGCGAGTTTTCATCGAGCCATTCTTGTCGTCGCCGGTCGAGCAGTTTCATTGCCGTCAGCGGTTCGGGCGCGTCGGACCATGCCGATACGGTATCGTCCGCTGATTCATTTTCTGAGGCAATATCCTCTGCCACGAGGTAGTCGTGTCCGTCCAGTCCCAGTTTACTCGCTCGCGCTTCTGCCAGGGCGTTTCGCAGCGCTACTTCAAAGCCCGTCCATTCCCGCAGGAATCGGCTGTGGCGCGCCGAGCCAAGGTCGTGCACGTATCGGTAATATCTTTCCCACGCCGCATCAATCGCTATTTTGTATTGTCTGTCCGGCGCCGCAGAGAGGTAGTCCGGGAGCGGTTCGTCCCCAGTAACCTGAGCGTCTGTCAGTACGATGCCCTCAACCCGCTCGACTTCGCCGGCAAGAACGGCCTCTCGCTGCATAAGGTCCTGCTCCAGCAGGACAGCATCGACCATTTCCGCTGCGGAAGCCTCGTCGGCGGCGAGTGTGCGAAAATCCCGCAGACCCATCGGCGGCGACTCGCCGAGGTCCGGAATCTCGGGCAGAGAGGTCAGGATGAAATAATAACGGTTGGACATTACTGACTGGTACATAGCTGATGAGTATTATTGGGCGCCGCTCTTACTTTTTTTTTAGCCTCACGGGCGATCATCTCCTGGAGTCGGGGCGAGACCATCCCGCTCAGCACGGCGGCGACCGATTCGGGCGTTACCTCGACCGTCCCGCCGGAAGAACTGTACTCGAACCCCGCCGCCTTAAGCCCCCCGACCAGGGCTACGTCCGGGGTCGTGCCTTTGCCATGTCCGGCCATCTCACCCGCCGCCCAGGATGTAAGGGCGTCAAGCATCTCGTCAACGACACGCACCTCGATCGGACGGTCTCCTTCGGCGTCTTTTTGGGCATACTGCACCACCACTTCGCGGATAAGGTTCGACAGGAACTCCTTATCCTTCATCTGCGCCTCGACGGCGCCGTCCAGTATTGTCCGGATCGCCCGCACTATTACCTCGTGAAGGCGCAGGAGGGTATCCCTGCCGGCCA
Organism: Planctomycetales bacterium; assembly: GCA_030673005.1. Lineage (GTDB taxonomy): Bacteria > Planctomycetota > Phycisphaerae > SM23-33 > SM23-33 > DAOVFI01. Next base: position 8,237 of record DAOVFI010000028.1, on the reverse strand, counting down.
GAGCCAGTTCGTCCTTTCCCTGTTTGACGATCCGCTCTGCCTCGGCGCGGGCGTCGCCGGTTATACTCTCGGCCTGGGTTTTCGCATCGGAGAGGACTTTTTCTGCCTCGGCCTTCGCGCCGTCGAGGAGTTTGGATGCCTCGACCTGCCCGGCATCGACGCCATCTTTCTGCAACTTTTCAACGAAGGATTCGATTGTATCGCTCATGATCGCTCCAGAATTTTCCTGTAATTGCTATTATTGTCGGTTCTTTCGTCCCGTCAGATTGGTTGGGAATACACTTTTTCCATTGGTATTATCGAACTGGTCGAGCACGACTTCAATGTTAGAGGACTTTACGGTAAAAAGCCACTGCTTGTTAAGTGTATTAGTGCCTGGTCTCTGCGAACAGCGCCGAACGGCACGCCGCAGGGCTTGCCGTTCGGCGCTGTTCGCGTCACATGACCCCCCCGGCGATGGTTTCAGCCAGGGCAGCGCCGATCCTGCGATAGTCCTCAATTGTATAGTATGTTTTACCGTTTCCCTGGTAACTGGTTTCCAGGACGACGGCGTCAATGTTCAGGACGGTCGCGGCCCACCTTTGTGAAGCGAAGCCCGAATACGGGCCGGGTAAGGCCCCTTGTCTGGTATCGTAGGCGAGTGGTGAACGGATGTCCTCCGGGCATAAGGCGCAGAATCGCTCGGCGAATTCCTTCTCGTCGGCGGAATTGTCGGACGAATCCTTCCGCCAGTCGTAAGCAGGCACATAATTTTTATGCTCGTTGTGTCCCGGAGCATGCAGGTCTGCGAAAAACAGGCAATTTGCCGCCTGCTGCAATCGCCGGATGTCGGCCATGACGGCGGCTACTTCGACGCGGCGTGGGAAGCCGGGCCCGTAAGCGCGATTGCAGTCACAGGGATACGGGTCCTTTCCGTAGGAGCCGTCAACGACGTCATCGAGGTTCACGAACGGCACGGCCCACCAGGTAATTCTCTCGTGGAGGCGTTTTTCGGCTGCGACGCGCCGGAGCAGCCCGTCGAGAACCCACGAGCCGGGCGTTTCGCCGGCGTGGTGGCGTGCAGTCAGGAATACGCCGGGGAGGTTTCCTTTGCCCGGTTGATTAAATACACGCACTATCTGCCTGCCCGCCGGCGTCATGCCGATTGTTGTAGAGGAAAAGGTCCCGCCGAGTTTGTCCAGCGTTGCCTCTAAATCGGCCAACTGGTACGGGAAGCAGAATGCCACTTCGATTTCATCGTCGCCGGCTTCGATGTCCCAGGCCCATTCGCACCGGCCGCCGGCAACATTAATCCTCTCCGGCTTTTTCGTGCGGATCCATTTGGCTCCGCCGCTGCGATAGACGATGCAATTTCCCGACCAGTCGGCTCCGTCGAGGGTCTGCTCGGGATTAGTCAGCACGCATCGCAGGCCCGTCCCGTCAAGACCTGAGATGCGGAAGTGGAACCATAGCGCCAAAGGACAATTCTTCGCCTCGGCTGCAAAACGCACCACGGACTTGCCTTTGATCTTATCGGCGTTCAATAATTGCCCGTTACCGCCGGGAAAATCCGTCCGCAGCGAAATTGTCATAGCCCGTCTCCGGTTTTCTCTCTAACCGACGGATTGCCCGATCCCCAGTTCCGCCAGCGTGTCGCGTTCGACGATACTTCGCAGTACTTCTCTCGGCACTGCCGGCATGCCGGTGCCGTGCGTGATCTCGTTAATCCGGTACATTCGTTCGATTGCCTCGGCGGCGGTGGAGAACGGGAAATCGCTGCCGAAGAGCAGTTTATCGGTTACGCCGTGCTGATGCGCCGTCAGCAGCGCCTGGTACGCATCCCAGGGTCGGCGCAGCAGTGCGGCTACGTCGGCATAGACCCCCGGCTGCTTGGCCAGCAGGGCAACAGTCTCGGACGTCCACGGACTACCCATCGCGGCGATGACTATCGTCAGCGACGGAAAGGACCGGGCTATCTCGTCGAACAGGAGCGGGCGGGCGAATTCCAGGATTGCCTGCGGGGCAAAGTCCGTCCCGTCTTCGACGAACACCGGCAAGGCCCGCTCGGCACAGAATTCGTAAACCTTAAAAGCACGCGTGTCGGCGGGATGAAATCCCTGGGCGGCGGGGCATATCGTAATCCCGGCGAATTCCGTCCGCCCGGCGATATTGGCAAGTCGTTCCATCACGTCACTGTCGGTCGGATCGATGGCCGCGACGCCGAGTGCCTCGCGGCTGTGCTGAGCGACGTAATCGGCCAGGAAGGAGTTGGGAACTTCCGCCTTCAGATGCGCGCTGCGGAAGCCCCACACGAGCGTCTTTGTAACATCGCGGGCGGCGGCTGCGTGCTCGCCCGGATCGGCGGAGAGATTCTCCTGCCCGCACTTGCTCGCCAACCAACCGGCCGATCCGATGCCCAGTTGTCCCGGCGAGGACCATATTCGCGTGTGGCAATCGATAATCATCCGTTCCCTTTTACGCTGAGCGAATTTCAATTATGCTTTAATACTACAGCGCGAAGTAATAACGCATAAAGCCTCTAAAATGCGGTAACGACACTTGTTACAGCAATGCGCTTAGCAATCAGCGGTCAGCAGTCAGAATACTCGATGTATGTCAGGCGCCCATATCTGTTGGCTGATTGCTGAACGCTGAACGCTCTTTCTTGTAACGATTTCGTTATACTTCGCGCTGTAGTATTAACAGTACGCCCGCAATTGACGAACGTTTAATCTTCGTAGTAATCAAATTATGTTGTGAAAAATTTTCAAACTTGCTGCAACTATGTCTTTTCTTCCTGCATCGCTTCGGCGACGCGGGTATTCTACCGGTATTTCACCGCGAATGATTGAGAATTTTCTCTATTTGTCTTTCGCCTCATTTGTGATACACAGATTCAGGTATGGGTGATTCGGCGGATAAGTGGACTGTCCTGCGTCTGATTAACTGGACGAAGGATTATTTCGAGCGGTCCGGCGTTGACGAGCCGAGGCTGTCGGTCGAGGTGTTGCTGGGGCATGTCCTGGGCTGTCCGCGAGTGTCGCTATATACGCAGTTTGACCGGGTGGTGGATGCCGAGCACCTTAAGGCCTTTCGCGAACTTGTCCGACACGGAGCCGACGGCGAGCCGATAGCGTATCTGACCGGTGTGAAGGAATTTTATTCGCTCGCTATAAAGGTTACGCCCGACGTGCTTATTCCCCGGCCCGAGACGGAACTGCTGGTCGATGCCGTGCTGGATTACGCTCGCAGCCGGGCCGGCGAGGAAATTCGACTATGGGATGTCTGCACCGGCAGCGGGTGCGTTGCTGTGGCGGCGGCGAAGCATTGCCAGACATTATCCGTCTTGGCGACGGATATTTCCGCACCGGCGGTGGCGGTGGCGGTCGAAAACACCGAGCAGCACGGCTTGGCCGGCAGGATTCGCATTGAACAGGTTGATTTATTAACGTGGCCGCAAACACAGCGACCACGGCACCCGGCGGACGGCGGTGTGGAATCCTTTGACATTATCACAGCAAATCCGCCTTACGTAACCGATGCAGAGATGGAGCATTTGCCCGAATCGGTCAAACAGGAACCTGCCGCGGCCCTCCGCGCCGGTCCGACCGGGCTGGAATTCATCACCCGCATTATCAGCGACGCACCGGCTTGTCTTAAACCGCCACCCTCGACGGGGCTGGGGACAGCCGGCCTGCTGGCGATGGAAATCGGCGCCGGACAGGCAGGGCGGGTCTATGACCTTCTGGGCAAAACCGACCTGTATGAAAACGTCCGATTCCTCAAAGACCCAGCCGGGATCGAAAGAGTCGTTCTGGCGGATCGAATTGCGGATTGAAGATTTCGGATCGCCGATTGGATGGCACGGTCAAGCGAAGATTGGCCGTGGTATCATCGGTCACGGCCAAGTCTCCGACTTGACCGTGCCACCCATTGAGGTACTATTATTCGTTAGGGACACAAATGGATAAATTTATCATTCAAGGTGGTCGTCGGCTTCGTGGCGAGGTTGCCGTCAGCGGGGCCAAGAACGCCACGCTTCCGATTATGGCGGCGTGCCTGCTTGCCGACGGCGATTGCCGTTTGCTGGGCGCGCCGGACGTTACCGACGTGCGGCACCTGTCGGTCCTGCTGGAGGAACTGGGCGTGGAGGTCCGGCGGGAAGAGGAGGGGCTTTGCCTTCGCGTCATCAACCGGGAGAACTCCCACGCCCGATACGACCTTGTGCGGAAGATGCGTGCGAGTGTGTGCGTGCTGGGACCACTTTTGGCCGCCCGCGGCTGCGCACGCGTGGCAATGCCCGGCGGCTGCGCCATCGGCCCGCGTCCTATCGACATTCACCTCCGTGGCCTCGAGGCGCTGGGCGCGGAAATCGACTTGAAAAGCGGCGACATCATTGTAAAGGCCAAACGCCTCAAGGGCGCGGAGATATTCCTCGGCGGACCGTTCGGCTCGACCGTTACCGGAACCGCAAACATAATGATGGCTGCTACTCTGGCCGAGGGACGAACCGTCATCGAGTGCGCCGCGTGCGAGCCGGAAATCGTGGACCTGGCGAACTTCCTGAACGCAATGGGGGCGCGCATCACCGGCGCCGGCGCGCCGCGAATGACGATCGAAGGCGTCGATAACCTACAGGGAATTACCCACCGAGTCATACCCGACCGCATCGAGGCAGGGACGTTCATGATCGCAGCGGCGATTACCAACGGGGAGGTGAAGATCTCCGGAGCGCGGCTGGACCACATGATGGCCGTCGTTGATAAACTCCGGCAGATCGGCGTTATCATCGAGGCTGACGACGGCGGGGCGATCGTCAGCAGTCGGAGGGGAATTACGCCGTCCGACGTAACCACCCAGCCGTATCCGGGCTTCCCGACCGACCTCCAGGCGCAATTGATGGCGCTGCTGTGCCTGGCCGGCGGTAACAGCATAGTAACCGAGAAAATATATCCCGACCGCTTCATGCACATATCTGAAATGGCCAGAATGGGCGCGAATATCCGCAAGGAAGGACCGACCGCCCTGGTATTGGGCGCAGGGCGCCTGGTTGGCGCGCCGGTAATGGCCGGCGACCTGCGTGCGTCGGCGGCGCTGGTCCTGGCGGGCCTGGCCGCTGAAGGAACCACGACCATCAGCCGCGTCTATCACATCGACCGGGGATACGAACGGATAGAAGAAAAACTCGCCGCTCTAGGCGCAGACATCAAACGAATAAGCGAGAAAGAGTAGGCGCGTAGGGTGCGGAAGGTTCTGTTCCCTGCACACCAGATTGGTTAACGGGCGGTTCCCTGCCTGCCGGCAGGTAGGCAGGTGCAGGAAAAAGAACCTTTCACACCCTACGGCTGCCTGAAGGTTTATATGATCGAAGAAGGAGAAGTTTTATATGAAAATCTTCTTATGTTTGACATTGAAACTGTTGGTGCTGAGTGTATTTGTATTACATGTCGGTTGCCGCTCTCATAAGAAAGCAGGACAGATGGTAAACAACCATATTGAGAATCAGTATTACAGAATGGAGTTCAGCGAGAAGCAAATACTCAATGTTAGACTAAAACATGATGACAGTAAACATTCGGTAAGCAACAAAGGTCTGTTCACAGTGATTCAGGCTTCCGAACCGAAGGTGGGTGTCGGGTACTGCGGTGAATATCTTTTCGATAAACAATTTGACATCTTCAATTACAACCCGACCCATTTTACAGGAAGGCTCAGGAAGATAAATCCGACAACCCTGGAAGCTGAATATGATCATGCCGATTTCACGTTTACTGCTGAAATCAGTTTGGACGAACAGGATATAGTGCAGAGGGTATCTTTAATCTCCAAGAAAAAGAGTTATTATTGCATCGTCTGTAGGTCCTGGTTCTCATTCGATAAGGTTGACTATGCCCAGATCCCAGCCAATGTCTATCGTAATCCGTATATACATGCGAAGGCGCCGGTGGGACTCGACGCTTCCGGGTATGAGGTTACTAAAATCCCGATTCTATATCAGGAGCGGATAGTTCCTACACCGATGGCGCTTATAGGCAAGGATGGATATTATTACACTCTCTTTTCCGATAAGGGGTTTTTAGGCGAGTATCGAAGGCAAAAGTCCGGCTTTGGACTGGTTGATTACGACGGTAAAGCCTGCCCGATTATCGCCATTTATCCTTTCGGCAGTTGGAATCGCTCTGCCGAGTTCAACAATCTCAAACCCGGCAGGAAGATTGAAGGTGCAGTGAGATTGAGTATCTCCCGCGATTGGTTTGAGACATACAGACATATCCTGTACGACGAATATGACATGAGCAATAAACTGTCGGGTTTGATAGACATTAATCGCGCTTCGCTGACGAAGATGATGCTGGAGGAGATAGGGGCGGGATCGAAGGCGAACTGGAGATACGACACGTATAACGGTATGAAAATCGGCGCCCCGGTTTATCTGCCTCATCCGCATCTAATAAAGGAGAGCAGTCCTTACGGGATTTACCTTGCCACTATTATCAGTGGAAGAAAGGATTTAAATGAGAAGTTTATCCGTTTGACTGAATATCATTTGGCAAGATTGGATGAGAAAACGGGAAAGGTAAAATCTCCCCTGTATGATTGCGGGAAACACGAATTCTTTCAGGAGCCGGGGTCGGTAATCAAGGCATATTTGAGCGTCGATTCGGCATCGTGGATACGCGAAAACTATCGTTTGTGGCAGGCGATTAATGACCCCGCGTTGAAGAAAAGACTGTATCAGGGTGCTGTGAAGGCGGCCGATTTTCTGCTTTCCATACAACGTAAGAGCGGTGAATTTCCTTTTGGGGTTACGCCTGAGGGAAGACCATACAAACGGGAAGGTTATTTAAACACCTTCTCCGGCCTGATGTACGCCTACTTGATCAGCGGAAATCGAAAATATTATCAGGGCGCGAAAAAGGGTGCAGAATGGTACATTCGCAACTGCATTGAAAGCGGCAAGACCTATTCGCTTATGGGCGACTCCGACTATCCGCGCGGTGTCCACTCAGACGCGACATCGTTATACGACCTTGCCTTGTGGGCGCAGATTTCTTCGGACAAAAAGATGCTCGATATAGTCAAGACCGCCGTCAGAGAATATGCGCCCCGTGTTTTCGTCAATCCAATGGCGGCGAATCCGGAAGACGCAATGACAGGGATGGTCCCTGAACACTCACACTCCTGTGGTTCGGATTCTATCTGGAGCGGCCCGGTCATGCTTCACTACCATATCAAACTGTTCAGTTGGTACTATCTCAATTTCAAGGATAGCCTCTTCTATGACTTAATGGCGGCAGGTTATTATGGCAAACACAAGTTTCGGTTTAACAATATATTCGGCTACTACTGGCGATGTAAAGATACCAAAAACCCGAGGGCGATTGGGAATTTACATCATCCCTGGTGGCATCTGCCGCATATGCTGAATTTTCTGAAGGCGCATTTGGGTTCGGAATTCACCGACATTGACTGGAAATTCAAGAAGAACGGAATCGAATACAATCTTTTACCTGTAGATCATGATAATTTGCAAGGCGTCGAAGCCTTGTCGGTAGATAAAATCGGTCGAATTTCAAGGGGCATAAAAGAAGATAAAAGCAGTAAATGAGCGGCGCGTAGGGTGTGCCTGCCTATCGGCAGACAGGCAGGAAAAAGAACCTTCCGCACCCTACACATACGGATACAGCTCATTGTTCCGGCGGGTTGAAGGCGTCCTCGCCGCAGTGGTCCTGGTCGATCTTCTCGGTTTGCCCCAATCCTGTGACAGGCAGTCCGGCCCCGTCAAGGCGTGGCGTAACATACTGTGCGAACCAGTCGGACAGGCGTTTGCGCATCTCCGAGACGGTCGGGCGTGCGGATATTTCGTCGGCAAGGTTGTTCCGTTCGTCCGGGTCGGCCTTCAGGTCGTACAGTTCGTGCGGGCCGTAGGGGTAACGGTGGATGTATTTATATTCCGCCGTGCGGATCATCCGCACCGGTCCGTACTCGCTGAAGACGACCACCTGCTCGTCGGCCTGGTCGGTCCGGCCGGCCAGTACAGGCGCGAAACTCTTCCCCGGCAGGATCGGGTCATCGACGGCAGGCAGTGCCAGATAATCCAGCAGTGTCGGCATGAAGTCGTATTGGCTGGCCATCGCTGCGGCAACCTTTCCCGTCGGGATTCGGCCGGGATGGTTGAAGATGGTCGGCACCTTTACTGAGTTCTCGTACAAGTTCAGCGGGAATGTCCCGTTGCCCTTGCCCCAGAAGCCGTGATG
>DAOVFI010000692.1 GCA_030673005.1 Planctomycetales bacterium | reverse complement strand
TCGATGAGGCGGTCGCCGCCGGTGTTGCCGATCAGGATGTCCAGACCGGCGCCACCAAAGACACGGTCCTCCCAGCTCAGGTGGGTTTCCGGCGTGTCGTTGAGCCCGGCATCCGCCTCGTCGGTCGAACCGAACGCGCCGGTGTCGTAGCTGGTGCCCGGACCGCCCAAGACATCATCGGCATTCATCAGGTCGTTTCCAAAACCGCCGTAGATGTGATCGCGTCCAGTACCGCCGACGATCCAGTCGTTGCCCATGTCGCCGAAGATGACGTCATTACCGTCGGACTGAACAGCAACCTCTAATCCAATCGGTGTGCCATTAGGTTCGAAATCGACAAAGCTTTTGACTAAACCGTCAAGCTGCGGATCTGCGTTGTCGTTGCCCTCGTCGTCCATCTGATTGAGAAAATAATGTTTTAGAGTATTCGATTCCGTCGGATCGTCATCGCCTTTCCAAACTGTTCCATCTTCATTGAACAGGATCACCCGGCGCGGGTCATACTCGTCATAGAGGTAGAACTCACCTGTCCGCTGCTGTACGGGGTTCGGCTCATTCCAGTGCGGCAGACCGTCGGCGTTGTCCTCGTACTCGCCTGTACCGAACAGCAGGATATTGCCCGGGTTGAACGGATGGTAGAAATCGGTGCGCGTCAGCCCCACCTCGTCTCCGTCCTCGTCGAAGAGCTGAATGTAGCTCTCCGGCAGGGCCTCGCCGCCGGCAATGGCATCATCACCCGAGCCGCCGTGGATGAAGTCATCCGCCAGGCCGCCGAAAATGACGTCATCTGCATACTGTGGATCATGGGTCGTTGGATCAGCCGAATCCACAGGAGTCAGAGTGGCACCCTCTATGTTGTTGAAGGGCGTCAAATCGACCGCCTTGACCAACTCGCCTTCAATATTGATCATGGCCTGCTGTACCCGGCCCGGAGTGTAAATTTCTTCATTGAGAACAATGCCCTGGCTGGTGCGCGTATCCGGATCTTCGTTCAAAAGGCTGTACACGCCATAAAGCTCCTCGGCGTATTCCGTGTCGTTGCCATGATCGCCGTAATTTCCCCATCTGTCGGCCTCGTCCTTGGCCTTTAGGTTGACGTTGCCATCGTCTTCCAGATCCGTATTCCGGCTGGTAAAGATTCGGCCGTCATCGCCAAGGATGCCGTCAATGCCGGTGCCGCCCGAGATCCAGTCATTGCCCCAGCCGCCGATGATGTCGTCGCTGTC
>DAOVFI010000592.1 GCA_030673005.1 Planctomycetales bacterium | reverse complement strand
GTCCATTTCCGGCGCGATCAGGTCGTCGTAGGTTTCCCGTCGTCGGACGATGCGATACTTGTCACCCTCGACGAGGACTTCGGCGCCGCGCGGGCGCGAGTTGAACTGGCTGGACTGTGCGAATCCGTAAGCACCGGTCGAAAAGACCGCCAGCAGGTCGCCGCGCGCTACCGTCGGGAGCATACGGTCCTTTGCGAGAAAATCGGCTGATTCGCACACGCCGCCGACGACGTCGGACAATTCCCCCCCGCCAGGCGGGGCGTAGTCCGCCGACCGCTTCGGCGGCGTCTCTGAGGCCGTCGGCCAGACAAAATGCTCCGCACCGTACATGGCCGGGCGGATAAGGTCGGTCATTGCCGCATCGACGATGACGAATTTTCGATCGGCGCCTTCCTTGACGTACTGGACCTGCGTAAGAATGATCCCGGCGTTGCAGGAAATCTGCCGCCCCGGTTCGAGTATGAAACGCAGTTCCCTGCCCTCAAGCCACGGGAGGATTTCGCGGGCGTAATCGGCCGCCAGCGGCGAAGAGCCTTCGGCGTAGTCGGCTGCGTACCCGCCGCCGATGTCGAGCACGTCGATCCGGAAGCCCCTGGCCTTGAGTCGGTCTATCAGCCGCAGCGTCTTTCTGATTGCCTCGACGTAAGGGTCGGCCGAATATATCGGCGAGCCGAGATGGAAATGGACCCCGTTTAGCCGGGCGTTGTCGTCGTGGCCGTAGGTCTGGAAAAAACGCTCGGCCCGCTCGATATCGACGCCGAACTTGTTCTCCTTCTTGCCGGTAGTGGTATAGACGTGGGTTTTCGGGTCCACGTCGGGATTGACCCGCAACGTCGCCCGGACCGTTTCGCCCGCCTCGCCCGCCAGGCGCGAGAGGTTCTCGAACTCCGCCTCCGATTCGACGTTGAAATAGCCGATTCGGGCCGATATGGCTGCGCGAATCTCGGCGTCCGTCTTGCCTACGCCGGCAAAGACCACCTGTGACATATCGCCGCCGGCCTGCTGAAGACGAAAAAGTTCCCCGCCGGAAACTATGTCAAAACCGGCGCCTTCTGCCACCAGCAGTTTCAGAATGTGAATGTTCGAGAGGCTCTTGATCGAGAAGCAGATCGTCGCATCGACTTCGGCGAAGGCGTCTCTTAATCGGCGATAGTGCCGCCGCAGCGTCTGGGCCGAATACACATACACCGGCGTACCGACCTCGGCGGCAATCCGCTCAACCGGAACATCCTCACAAAACAGTCGTCCGTCTTTGTAGTTGAAATAGTCCATAATTCATTAACCTGATGGGTGGCACGGTCAAGCCGGAGCGCAGCGAAGGCTTGGCCGTGATGATGCCGACCACGGCCAAGCAAAGTCGAGGCCAAACGGCCTCGACCTTGCTTGACCGTGCCACCCATTAAATAAAATCTAATTGCCCTGAATCGCACCCCTGTAAACGTCCATCGGCGTATAGACGTCCTTGGGCGTATCGTCGTTCCTCTCGCGCATGTACATCAGCAGGTAATCCAGTTTGCCGGCGACCTTGCTGGTGAAGGTGAATTTCTTTTTTGCGGCGACGTCGGCGGCGGTGA
>DAOVFI010000780.1 GCA_030673005.1 Planctomycetales bacterium | reverse complement strand
CGATTCTATTATTGCACAATCCGGCCGGTCCGCCTGTAACAAGTTTGTAACAAGTCTCCCGATGGATTATCTGACCTGCAAGCAGTCTTGATCGCCGTCAGCGCCGAAGGCACTTCACTTTCTGTTCTGTCCTTCTCGTCGAGGGATGCTTTTGTCGTCCGGTATTGTACACTGGTGGATTATGCGAAGCCGACCGGGTCGAAAGGTGCGATTGAGGAACACGCCCGAGCAGTTGCGGGCAACGGGGGTACTGCTGGATGAGGCCGTTGCCGACGGCCCGATTGACTTGGCGGTGTTATTCGGGAACGGTCGGCCCGTTGAAATCGAGATCGGCAGTGGCAAGGGCGCGTTCCTGATTAAACGGGCCGCTGATCGGCCGGAGATAAACATTCTGGGTATCGAGTGGTTGGGCGGATACGCCGCCTATGCCGCCGACCGCGCCTTCCGCGCGGGCCTGAATAACGTCCGCCTCCTCTGCGCCGATGCGGAGCAAGTCATCTCGAAATGTCTGGCCGAGGGATCGGTCTCACGCATACACATATACTTCCCGGACCCCTGGCCGAAACGAAAACACCTGAACCGCAGGCTTATCAAGCCGAATTTTATCACAAGACTTCGCGGGATCCTTCGCCTGGGAGGGACAGTGCGCATTGTTACCGACCACGCCGATTATTTCCGGCAGATCCGGCGGGTTCTCGCTTCTACGAATGGTCTAACCTCGGTCCGGTCGGTTGATGCCGGTCAGTCCGAATCTTGGTTTGTCGGTACGAACTTCGAGAAGAAATACGCGATTGAGGGTAGGCGTTTCTACGCCCTCTCGGCTATACGATACGAATAAATCAACCGGCGGTGATGATTATCTACCCGCCGGCTTTCTGGAGCCTCTCTATCTTCTCGTCCATTCCGTGCTTACCGATCAGGACAAGCGTATCGCCCGTCATGGGCATAACCTCCGGGCCGGGGTGATACAGGGCCGAACCGTCCGGCCGGCGAATCGCCACCACCATCGCCCCA
>DAOVFI010000656.1 GCA_030673005.1 Planctomycetales bacterium | reverse complement strand
CTTGCTGCCGCCGCGGGCCGGGATGATTGCCAGTATTCTCACTTTTCCGCCCTCCATCTGGGATAGCTGAGACTTGTCATTGCGGCGAAAAGCCGTTTTTCGTGGGCCATGCTGTGAGTCGTGATTTCTGGCCTGACATCGCTGAAATAGTGATATGGGACGTCAGGCGCGAAGTGGGAAAACCCGTACAGACAGGATGCGCGAAACGGCTCGCCTATCTCGGACCAGAGCCAAAAACAGAACGACACCCCGCTTGACGGGTTCGGGCATAGCCGAGTCAATTGGCGAAACCGCTCCACGGGAATCTGTCGGAACGGCACGTCTTTGGGCAGCAATGCGGGATTCAGCGAGTAACGGGCCCGGTAGTCGCGATGCAGGACCGGCATGACCAAGCAGGTCAGCTCTACGTCTGCAGGATGCCACCCGATTTTGGCCGAGTCGAAGCCTGATATCGCCCAGATCGTTATCTTGCAGCCGGTGTCGGTTTCGTGCCCCGCCGTGTGGCACGTGTTGAATCGGACGACGTTCGGGTGTGCGTCGATCTCGGGGCCGTACCCTGCTCCCGTCAGGCACCCACTGTTGCCGACAATTGCGAGCCCCGCCCGGTAGTAGTCGGCGAGCGTTTTCATTGCACGCACCTCCTTGCGAAATCCACCGTTTTCTGGAGCCAATTTTCGAGTGTGGTTGGCGGGGCCGTGGCTCTGATTGCCCTGGCGCGAGCGTGCCATGCCCTGCGGCTGGACGCGATCAACGCCAGATTGTCAGCGATTTTCTCCGGCTCGCACACGTAGCCGCTGATACCATCGACGATCAGCCGCCGGGACCACCCGACATCTGTGGAGATTATGGGCACGCCTGACGCCAGGGCCTCGTACAGGCAGAGCGGCCCGGCCTCACTTTCTGCGGCGATACAGACGACGTCCAGCCACCTATAAAAATCTGGATAGCTCGAATATCCGACATCGGTCTTGCGGTGTAAGTCGACCTGCAGGCCCGCCCTTTCGGCGAGGGTCCGCCAGGTGCCGAGCCCGTCGCCGATCAAACACATCCGGAGGGCTGGCACTCCGGATTTGCGGCACGCCTCGATTACCCGCTCGAGATGCTTCTGTTTCGATGGTCGGCCGATCCAGCCGACGCGGAAAACATCGTGATGGGGGCGGCTGGTCGAATAGAATTCTGCCGGAGCCCCCAACGGTTGCATCATGATTTTGCGGCCGGACAACACGCGCGAATCGTTGAGCTGGCGCATTTGCGCCGGATGCGCGCAGATCCAGCCCGGTATCTCCTTGAGCTGCCGAAATTTGTGCCTTTTCTCGCCTCCGTCCAGATCGTGAATCTGGCACACGGTGCGCGCCAGGTCCGGCGAG
>DAOVFI010000198.1 GCA_030673005.1 Planctomycetales bacterium | reverse complement strand
GTGAGGATATCGACAGCGCATCCGCCGCAGGTTCCCTGTCCGCCGCAGGCGACGTTCAGGATCACGCCGGCCTTCACCGCCAGGTCCGTCAGCAGACAAGGCGCCTCGACCTCACACTCGATTCGCCGATCCGGAAGCTCGATAATGCCATGTGCCTTTGTGTTCATAGTCCACGAATTACACGGCGCGGCCCTTGGCCGCAACCAAAGTAATCACTGTCCAATAGTCAGTAACTGACTGGCTCTGTCCAAAAATTGGGAGATAGAAAAAAAGCGTTTATCGCATTGGGCTACCAGCGGACAGCAGGAACAAGAAGGGCCAGGATTGCTCCAGGCACTCCCGCTGTATAGCCACCGAATCGGCGCTCGGGTCGCACGCCTGCGTTGCCCTATCCTCTGATCCGGCAGGAGAATAATATCTTGTTTTCTTCCGGGCTTCAACATATTGATGTCCTCCAGCAGCCCGTGGTGAAAGTCATTCTGGCTGCGAGCGGGTCTTTCGCCTTTCGAAGCACTGTCACCACGGACTGCTCGGTGGGATGCCGCCTCTACAGGACAACCCGCTGGCAGCCCATAAAGCGATAAACGCGCTTTTTGCCGGCCAATAATGGTTCAAGGGCATATTTCCCACACGTAGGACAAAGCCTACGAGTTATTGTGGTTGAATGGAAATCTTTACAGAATTTCGAGAAATCGAACGTTAATGGTACGAATTGCACGAACGAACTCTAAAAAATCCGCAATCCGCAATTGAATCATTGCAGCCTGCCGTCGCGATGTGCGCCCACGTAGTTGGCGCACCACTGGTCGGCGGCGGAGATCACCTCGCCGGCAAGGATCAGCGGGACCATGTAAGGCGTGCACGGATCGATAATTGCGGCGTCCATACCGTTATAGACCGAAGCGGCGAGCATCGCCAGGTTGATGTACTTTCGCTTCGGCAGGCCGAAACTTACGTTGCTCAAACCGCCGCCTATGTGAACGTCGGGGAATTTTTCATGAATGATCCTGATCGATTCGCAGACGTACCGTGCGGCGTTCGGATCGGTCGAAACTGGCACGAAACACGGGTCTATGATGATTTCGTCGGGCTTCTTTCCGATACCGCCGAGTTGCTCGATGAGCCGACCTGCCCGCTCGACGCGATCGTCGGCGCTCGTGGGCATGCCGTCGTCCGACATGCAAAGCGCGATTACCATGCACTCGCGCTCGGTAAGGACGGGCAGAAAAGCCTCCAGGCGCTCGGCCTCGAGAGAAATGGAATTGACGATGGGTTTTTTCTCCGCCAGCGACAGGCCGACCTTAATGGCGTCCACGCTGGCAGAGTCCAGGCACAGCGGCAAGTCGGTATTGGACTGGACCAGTTTCACCAGCCATTCCATGTTCGCCACTTCGGCCTGCGGGTTCGGGTCGCCGCCGTTAAGGTCGATATAATTCGCACCGGCGTCTGCCTGCTCGGCAACGGTTTTAATGATGAATTGCTCGTCCCTGCCGGCAATAGCGGCAGCAACGGACTTCCTGGTCGCGTTAATCTTCTCGCCGATAATAATCATAAACGCATCCTTTCATATTTCTTAAAGACAAATTGTCAGGTGGCACGGTCAAGCAATTTGAGTTTTTCTAAAAAACTCAAATTGCTTGGCCGTGGCGGCAGCGGGAGGCTTACACGGCCAAGCAAGGTTGAGGCCAAACGGCCTCAACCTTGCTTGACCGTGCCACCCGGTAGCAATCCTCAATCGAATCGCCGGGGCTTCGCTCTTTGCTCTGCGAAGCGCTACGCAAAGCAGAGTCGCTACGTCCCGGCCTACAGGTATGGTATTCTACGGCAACGACGGCTCGTTCGCCAGCCAATCAAGGACGTCAGATTCACTGAACCGCCGGCAGCGCCCGCCGGTCTGAACGGCGATTTTTTTCATCACCTCATCGGCCTCGGTCTCCGCGCCCAGCAGCACGAAAAATATCGCGACACCCCCCTGCCGGGCCTGCCGGATAATACCTTCCGGATCGGAAACCGCCCTGGTCGATAATACCGCTATGGAGGCGGGTTTCATTGCAATCGCCCCGACAAGCCCCGTCCGCAGGTCGGCGGCACCGGCCTGCAGTGAAGACCCGGAGAAATCCTTCATCTTATCGTCGCCGGCGGAGCCGCCGCCGACCCAACCGGCGGCGAGGGTCTTAAAACCTTCCTCACGCACGACGATTGCGTTGAAATTCTCACGTTCAGATAACGTTCGGATCGAAAGCCGCACGACCGCCACGGCGGGATCAAACAGGAGATGCATCCCTGAAGATGAGTCGATAACATACACGACCGGCGGCTTAATCGACATTCCCGCAATGCGAAAACCCTTGTTAGTAAATTTTTCCACCCGGTCCGGCATTGTTTCCGGTCCGCCACCGGTCGAAATCCCCTTGCTAACTCCGCCGGCAGAACCCGGCCCGCCGGACTTATAAAACCGATTCAAATACAGAATCGCACCGAGAGCCATCAGTAATACCAGGAAGCCCGTAAGCACAAGTGCGACAATTCCCTGAACCCGCACAGGCCTGGCCAGCGGTACCGCCCCGGCCGATTCGACCGGTCCGGGCTGCTCGCCTGTTCCGGCGGCCCGAGGCGTCTGCGGCCTGTCGGGCCTTTCAGGTCGTTCGGGTCTGGCGCCGCGAGACAAACCGCCCCGGCTGCGGGGCGCCTTCGTGATCGCCTTGCAGTAAGGACAGCGACACATACCGCCGGCGAAACCTTCGTCTATCGAAATCTTCTTGCGGCACCGCTGACAGCGTATCTTTATCGACATTCCGCTCACACCTTTTAATTCGAGGCCCGTCTTGTAATGCCGATTACCTGCTATTTTCTACGTTCGAGACTTTCAGGTCGGTGCTCCAGAGGTACAGGAAACTCGGTCGGCGAAGCAGCGCCAGTTCGCCCAGTTGCAGGTTTATCATATTAATCTGCATTGCGTGGCTCTGGACCGTCGCGGCTGAATACACGTTCGCCCTGTAGCCCAGCGGGCGATGATACATCACCACTTTTGCCTTTTTGACGCCAGCGGCCTTCTTTGCTTCGGCAATGGCGTCCTGCACGTCACCGAGGCTATCGACCAGCCCGTTCGCGACTGCCTGTCGGCCAGTGAAGACCCTGCCGTCGGCAAGAAGCCGGACCTTCTCGACGTTCAACCCGCTTCGGCCCTCGGCCACGGTCTTGACGAACTGGTCGTAAAACTCGTTCACCATCGCCTGGAATATCCGCCGCTCCTCGTCCGTCAGGCCCTTCAGCGGACTGCCCATCGCCTTGAATTTGCCGGAAGTAATTGCGTCGGCCTTTATGCCCAGCATCTTCATCGTACCGGCGAAGTTAACCGTCTGGATTACTACGCCTATCGAACCGGTAATGCTGCTGGGCTGGCAGATTATCCGCTCTGTCCCGCAGGCGAGATAATAACCTCCCGAAGCACCCACGTCCGTGATACACGCCACGACGGGTTTACCGGTTTTTTTACGGAATCGCTTCAACTGGTTGTACATCGTCTCGGTGGCCTGGACAGTCCCGCCGGGCGAGTTGATGCGGAGCACCACGGCTTTGACTTTAGCGTCCCGACCGGCGGCGTTCAATTTCTCCGACAGAATGCTTACCGGATTCTCACGGCTGCCCCACAGAAACCCGCCACGCTCGTTGACAATTAAACCGTCGATGTCGATCAGGGCAATCTTGCCGATACCCCATCCGGGATCGGTCTGCACGACCGTCTCTCGCAGACGCTGATCGACCGGAACGGGTTTGAGAAGGATTCCGGCGTTACCCCGACAACCGACCAGAAGGACGGCGCAACCAAACAACAGCAGTAGTTTTTTCATGTGGGTTATTGTAGAAACGGCGGAGATGTAACGCAACTGTTCCGATGCGCCGGAAAGTCCAGGTTTCTGCCGGCGCTCTGCCCGGGCTAAATTGCAGGGCGCCGTTATTATTGCTCGGAGAAAGTATTACTACTCTGTCAATTTGTGGTGGAACAGGTTTGTAACCTGTGCTGCTGGCACAGGTTACAAACCTGTGCCACCGACAGATTTAAGGTTGACAGAGTACTACGATTCCTCGATCGTTTCCGGCGGGATGTAGTTTCGCTTGGTGGGTTTGGTGATTAGACCTTTGCTTATGGCTTTAGCGCAGACGTTAATCCGTACAACTTTCCCATCGACGACGGCCCGGACCTTCTGAATGTTCGGTTTGAAGGTGCGTTTGGTCTTTGACGTAACCTTTCGACCGACGCCGCCGAGATATTTAGCCTTGCCGCGCCGGCTGTAACGCCGACCGGCGGCGGTCTTCTTTCCCGTAATTGCACATATTCGTGGCATTTGCAAACTCCAAAAGTCAGATTCAAAGAACGGATATTCTAGTTTAATACCGACAACATGCAAGGATTATTTTGGGGAATTGTCAAACGTTTCGCCGGAACTCACGCCGGACCGCCCTGCTCCCAGCATTTTTCGATTGTTTTATATGCCTGTCGGCAGAATTCTTCCAGGGCCATATCCGCCGGCAGATGCAACTCGAGATTAACCGTACCGGAATAACCGGCCTGTTTTATGGCGTTGACGATCATCGGCCAGTCGGCCTTGCCTTTTCCGGGAAGCCGATGCTGATCGTCGCTTCCGTCGTTGTCGTGCAGATGGGTGGCGATCAACCGGTCGCCGTAACGGACAACCAGGTCGGCCTGTCCGGTGAGAATCGCGTGACCGCTGTCATAGCAGAAGCCGAGATAATCCTCGTCAAACTCATCGAAGAGTGCTTCGAAGAAGGCGTATGTATGCGACGGCCAGGGCAGATTCTCAACGGCCAGACGCACGCCAAGGTCGCCGCAGGCGGGCCTAAGCGCCTTCAGGATAGCGATGGAATCGGGAATTGCGCTGTCTTTCGATTCGATGTTCCTTACAGGCAGGTGCATAACCAGAATATCCGCGCCAAGGCGGGCGGCGAATTCGGCGCGGTTGATATTGAGCGCCAGGAAAAGTTCGTCCGTGCAAGTGATACCGGTCGGATCGGTGCCGCCGAAGCCGTGAACGTCGGCCACGCGGAGCGAGTTGTGGGCGGCGAGTTGACGAACCTGCTCTGCGAAGGCGTCGCTGTAAAAAACAGGTTCGCCGATCCAGTCGTGGCACCAGTGAACAGCCGAAAAACCCGCA
>DAOVFI010000379.1 GCA_030673005.1 Planctomycetales bacterium | reverse complement strand
CTCCGGATCGACCTTTTGGGCGGTGTAGCCGACCGGTATGTTCAGGCTGAAGCCATTGACTTTATCCGTATAGTTGTTGGTATCCTTTCCCGGGCGTTTCCACCCGATTTTAAAGAGTTTCCCGGCAAGAAGCGAAACCTTTCCGTCGCCGGATTTGAAGGCGGCCTTCTCTTCTTCCCGACCGACCATCTTCATTGTAATATCTCTCCTCTTTGCCGCGATGGTCCCGTAAGAGGCGCCGCCGACCCATCGCCCTGACCTTGTGTCTATTTTCGCGGTCAGCCTTGCCGTCAATTTCACTCTTTTGCCCTCAAGGTCGGCTTCCAGAACGATTTTGCCTTCGATAAGCGCAACGGCGCCGGTTACTGAGACGAAGAGGAACTCTGCCGAGAGAGCCTTGCCTTCAAGATCTCTTGCGGCACAGCCGGCTTCGGCCCATTTGTCCAGCGTCTTGCGCGTGGGCTTCCATGTATGCCCGACGCGAACCGGTTCACGCGGAAAAAGCAGTGCGTCATCCTCCGGATACATAGGAAACGAAATCCCATCCTTACAGTGTCCTTTCAGTAACCATACATGGGAGGCCTTGAGCGAGACGGACTTTTCGCTGACGACCGTTGTCGTATCTGCATCGAACTTCAGGCCATTGTGTCGAGCGAGGAAGTGTATCTTGTCTATGGCGATCTTCTTGCCGT
Source organism: Planctomycetales bacterium (assembly GCA_030673005.1). Classification (GTDB taxonomy): domain Bacteria; phylum Planctomycetota; class Phycisphaerae; order SM23-33; family SM23-33; genus DAOVFI01. The sequence goes on along the minus strand of DAOVFI010000379.1, from coordinate 2,191 downwards.
CACGTTGGGGAACCTCAATATCGAACTGCTTCCCGGCCGAGATAATGCTGACCCGGAAGGCCTGAATCCTGCCGGTTTCATCGACCTTCGTTACTTCATAGACAATATGGGTTTCTTTCCGCGTTTTCTCCCTGTTGACGACTTTGCCGCCTGAAGTTGTTATCGAGTAATCGGAGACTTCCATCTTTTGGGAGATTGCCTTGTCGCCGACGCGGAATTTCGGGACTTTTGAAAGGTGATAGAGTTTCTCGTCGGCCGGCAGCGCCGAGGCGATACCCAGCACAATCGACGCGGCCAATACGGCAGTCAGGTAATTTTTCATATCTTTCCTTCCTTAATGGACTGCCGGGCTGCCAACCGCGTGTCCGGATATTAATGAAAGGACGTCTATCATGGGATTACTCCTCCGGCGGCCAGACGAATGTTACACATTCGGGGATAAGGTTCTCGATCGCACGCGAGATTCTTTCGGCTATGGCCAGCAGGTCGATCGCAGTATCCTGAATTTGCTCGTCCCATTCATAGATCGCCAGCAGCGCCGCCTTGTCCCGCATCAGGCAGCGACGTGCGACCGAGGCCGAACCGGCCGCATCGCTCCTTGAAGAGTCACGGAAATCATCGTCGTCTTCGTCCTCGGATTCGAACAGGCCGCCCAAAGCACGCTTAATCTTGACGTAAATCAGGTGGTAGTCCCAGTTGAGCACCTCGAACGCCTCGCGCACGTCGGTAAGTGCGTCCGCTTCGTCCTCAACGTCCATGAACTCGGCCCGATTAATGGCGTCCGACCGGGCATCGTTGAAAATAGGCTTGAGCCGCTCCAGCAACTCACCGCACTGGTCCATGAAACGCTTTGCCTCCCGGCAGAGGGGATGCGCCTCGACGCGATCGCGATCCGTTTCCAGGTCAACATTTTTCGATTCACGAATGATTTCGTCCAAGTCGATCCCGCGGGCCTTGGCGTCACGCGTAATCATCCTCATGACCTTCTCGAACGAGCGCGAGACGTCCTTGAAGACGACTTCCATATCGTGCGGGTCTTCACCTTTGCTTTTGTGCCGCCGCATTACCCGCTGCTCGTCACGATAGACCCGGCAGCGTTTCGTATGCTCGCAGCGCTGGCACCACCGGTCGCAGTAGTTATAGATGCCGCTGATGAATCTTTCTCGTTTGCTCATAGTTGAATCGTCCGGCTTCTGAAGTCCGTCAATACCATTTCGGCCCGCCCGGCACCTCCGGCGGCTTCGGCAAGGTTCGGTCGCGGTCGTAAGGCGGGTCCTCGTGGGCCGGCATGTCGTAATCAGGCCACTCCTCAAGCCAGTCCTGACGGTTCTTTTCATCGGCGTAATACTTATGATGCAGATACGTATGCTCTTCCGATCCGCTGCCGACCAGATCGATGAAGTATCCGCCGTAGCCCGGCTTGACGGGCCTGTCGGAGAAGGACTCGTTGAGCGAATCGTCCCACATCCGCTCATATAACTGCCGATCGCTCATGTGGTCGGTGTGGAATACATACGTACACCGCCGGGCGAGGCGGTCCAGGAGTTCGCGGAGTTTGTCGGCGATCTGCCCGTCGTCCAGTTTATCCGGCGGCGGCAGCGCCACGCCGTCTTCTTCCATCTGCCGCCGACCGGTGGTCCAACCGGCCTTTTCCGTCTCGACGACGCTCTTCCAGAACTCTTCCAGCAATTCCGGCGGCGCGTCCCCGTCCTCGAAGATCCCCATTTGACCGCCGGTGAGTTCGGCGGCCTGGGCCTTCAGTTCGCTTATCCGAATCTCCTGATCAACACTTTCCAGTTCGTCCGGGTTTTCTACAGGCATAACCTGTCCTTTCATACCGCCTAGCCCGTGGTGAAAGTCATTCTGGCTACGAGCGGGTCTTTCGGGCACAACAAATCTGCAACGGCCGAATGCTGCAATCGTTTCAGGAATATTATACGAGGACGCGCCGGTTTGGGGGAATAATTAGTTGGAAGAGCGGATTTCAGAGTCTGCTGGTAGTCTGTAACAGGATAATTTCAGTATGGCACAGCCAACCGTGCCACCGCCCGTCTTGCGTTTGTTCGCCGGTCGCTATAAATTGCGCTCATGAATATCAACGACGAACAAACCACCCCGGTGCGACGTTTATCATATACGCCACGAATTGCCTTTCGTCTGAAGGTTGTTACCCTGCTGTTGATTCCGTTTC
>DAOVFI010000283.1 GCA_030673005.1 Planctomycetales bacterium | reverse complement strand
AGGTCGTTGCTGGCGACGACGGCGGCTTCTGGAAAACCGGCCTCATCGAGCATCTTCCGGGCCTCGATGCTGAGATATGCCAGGTCGCCGGAATCCAGGCGGATGCCGACCATCTCGTAGCCGCGTTTTCGCAGGCGCCTTCCGATCTCGACGGCCTTGGCGACGCCTTCGATCGTGTCGTAGGTATCGACCAGGAAGACGCAGTTATTCGGCATTGCCCGTGCGTATGCGTCGAAGGCCTCCAGTTCGTCGTCGAAACTCATCACCCAGCTGTGCGCGTGCGTTCCCCTGACGGGTATGCCGAAGAGTTTGCCGGCCAGGACGTTGGACGTAGCGGCGCAGCCGCCGATGTACGCCGCCCTGCTTGCCGCCAGCGACCCGTCGATGCCCTGTGCGCGCCGCAGTCCGAACTCGAGCACCGGCTCGCCGCGCGCCGCCTGGCAGATGCGGGCGGCCTTGGTGGCTATCAAGGTCTGGAAATTAATCATGTTCAGCAGCGCCGTCTCGATGATCTGGCACTGGAGGATCGGGCCTCTGACGCGAATCAGCGGCTGGTGCGGAAAGACGACGGCGCCTTCGGGAACGGCATCGACGTCCAGGCCGAATTCAAGACCGGCGAGGTAGTCCAGGAAGCCTTGCTCGAACAGCGCCTTGCCGTCGTTGCCGTTCAGACCGGCGAGGTAGGCGATGTCGCCGTCGTCGAATTTATAATCATCAAGGTAATCCAGGACATACCCAAGCCCGGCTGCGATCGTATAACCGCCGCCGAACGGGTGCTTCCTGAAGAAAAGGTTGAAGACCGCCTCTTCGCCCGTTCGTTCCAGTTTCCAGTAACCATAGGCCATGGTCAATTCGTACAGGTCGGTCAGGAGGGTCAGGGAATGTCGATAGATCGTGTTTTTCACCGTCATGTCGCTTTCCATTCATAAGATGATTGCACCAAAGATTCAACAGTGTTCCGTAAATACAAACGTCGTCGGATACGGGCGGCCTGGTAGAGCGGGATTTCGGGGATTACGGGATTACAGGGATTTTCTTTTTTGTTTAAAATCAATGTAATCTCAAAATCCCTGTAATCCTGCTATTTATTCTCCGCATTGTCAGGACTTTCTGCGTCAGGACCGGATGTGTGTCAATCTGTTTTAGTGTGGTATCAGAGCAGAACTATACAGGCTGGTCAATGATGATGAAATGGGGTACATTGTTCCGTTGTTTGAGAGAGTTACGCATGTCGAATTCGATACAATCCGGGACCGACTGCGATCTGGTCGCGGCGATGGGGCGCGTGTTCGGGTTCCATCAGTTTCGTCCGAACCAGGAGGAGATTGTCCGCGCGGTTCTCGCCGGGCGGGACGTCTTTGCCGTCATGCCCACCGGCGGCGGCAAGAGCCTGTGCTATCAGTTGCCGGCGCATCTGCTGGACGGGACGTGCGTCGTCATCAGCCCGCTGATTTCACTGATGAAGGACCAGGTCGATGCCGCCGGCGCAACAGGTCTTCAGGCCGAGTACCTTAACAGTTCGCTCGGTTATTCCGAGCAGGGCGGCGTACTGCACCGGTTGGCGAGCGGCGAGCTGGACCTGCTCTACGTCGCGCCGGAGCGATTCGCGCGGGGCGATTTCCTGGCCGCACTCAAATCCGTCCGCCTGTGCCTGTTTGCAATCGACGAGGCGCACTGCATTTCCGAATGGGGCCACGACTTCCGGCCGGACTACCTGACGCTGTCGCGAATCGTAACGGAGTTCCCCGGCGTGGCAGTCTCGGCCTTCACCGCAACCGCCACGCACCGCGTGCAGCAGGACATCATCGAGCGTCTTGGCCTGCGCGAGCCTTTCAGCGTCAGGGCGAGTTTCGACCGGCCTAACCTGTTCATCCGCGTCGAGTCGAAAGACGACGTCCAGATGCAGATACTCTCGTTCCTGCGGCGGCATCCGGGCGAATCGGGCATCGTCTATCGCACGACGCGGGCCGATGTGGAATCCACCGCCACATTCCTCGCTGACCGGCGTATAAAGGCCCTGCCTTATCACGCAGGCATGGAGACCCACGTGCGAAAGGCGAATCAGGACGCCTTCAACCGCGACGAAATCCACGTCATCGTCGCCACTATCGCCTTCGGTATGGGGATCGACAAATCCAACGTCCGCTTCGTTATCCACGGCGACCTGCCGAAGAACATGGAAGGCTACTACCAGGAGATCGGCCGGGCCGGCAGGGACGGCGAACCGGCCCACTGCGTGCTCCTGTTCAGTTACGGCGACATCACCACGATCCGATACTTTATTGACAAGATGGAGGTCGCCTCCGAGCGGGCCATCGCCGGGCGGAAACTGGACCAGATTGTCAAATATGCCGGTTCGACCCGCTGCCGGCGGCGTCAGATACTCGGATATTTCGGCGAGAATTACGAGGCCGACAACTGCGGCGCGTGCGACGTTTGCGCCGGCGACGTCGAACGCGCCGACGCGACCGTCGAGGCGCAGATGATTATGTCCGCAATCGCGCGGACTTCCGAGCGTTTCGGGGCCGGTCACATCGTCGATATCGTCGTCGGCGCAGAGACGAAGAAGATCCGCCAACTTGGCCACGACCGGATAAAGACCTACGGCGTCGGGGCTGACAAAAGCAAGGACAAGAAGGACTGGCGGCGGATCGTCGATAACCTCGTCGCCCAGGGCTGCGTGGCGATCAGCGGCGGACGGTATCCGGTATTGGCTATTGCGCCGAAGGGCAGGGAGGTCCTTTTTGGCAGGGCGAAATTCGAGATATTCCGGAAAAAGGTCAAGAAGGCCGTCCCGACCCGCGTGCGAAAACCAGGCAGGGCGGCGGACGTCGTCGGCGAATACGACAAGGACCTCTTCGAGCATTTGCGAGTGGTCCGGACACGCCTTGCCCGCCGCCGGAACGTCCCGCCGTACGTAATCTTCTCGGACCGGACGCTGCACGAAATGGCGCGCGACCTGCCGAGGAGTCTCGAGGCCATGCAATACATCACCGGCGTCGGCGAACAGAAACTCCGCCAGTACGGCGAGGAATTTCTCGCCGCCATCCGGTATTACCGTTCCCTCGTCAGGCCCGGGTCGGCCCAGGCCGAGACATACCAGATAACGCGAGAAATGGAAGCCGGCGGCCTGACCATTGAGCAAATCGCCCGGAAGCGAGGTTTATCGGCCTCCACGATCGCCGCCCACCTGGAGAGACTTGTCCTCAACGGCTGCAAAATCGACCTGAACCGCCACGTGAGCGCGGAGACCCGAAAAAAGATCGAAGCCCTCTTCCAGACCTATGGCCGGCACAGGCTCAAAACCATTATCGAGGCCTCCGGCGAGACAGTTACCTACGAGCAGGCCCGACTGGTCCGGGCGTTACTGGAGACGGATAGCGCCACGGCCATCCCCTGGAGATGACCGTGCCATCCATTATTCATCGAATCACCACGGGTTGCCGGCCTATCTTCCACGCCTCCACCAGAATCTCCCCCAGGACCGTGCGACAGTAATCGCACTGGCGGCATTTCCCGCCGCAACCGGTGGTCCGCTCGAACCAATCGGCTGGGAAGCGGGAGTTGTCGATCACAAAAGGGGCGAAAACAGGCCCGTGCCCAGGCTCGAACAGATCAGGCAGGTTGCCGCTGAAGCTCCCGGTGCAGTAGGCCTCGATGACCATGCGCGGGTTGGCGTGCATCCGCGTAGCAAGTTTCACGACGCCGAAGATGTCCCTGTAATGATGGATGTCCTCCGGGCGGATCCAGGAGTTCTGTAGAAAACGGACCCAGTTGGCGCGGTCGCGGTAGATCTGCCGGCACAGGGGGAGTGAATCCAGGGCGGATTCGACGTCTATATCTTTTTCGTGAGAGACAAGGTTGTCGTGATAGGTCTGGACGGAGCACCAGTTGAGGCAGCCGCTGTTGGCCAGTATGTACAGCACCTTGCCGTGAGCATCCGCCCAACTCTTCAGTTCTGCGAGGCATTCCAGAT
>DAOVFI010000142.1 GCA_030673005.1 Planctomycetales bacterium | reverse complement strand
CGCGACCACGGCACCCAACTACATTCTATCTGCGATCATCTGGAGTTTCTTGGCGTGGCATTGTTTCCAGATGAGCGCCTCGACCAGGCTGGGCGGGTCGGCGAATCTCCGATCACGCCGGATCGCTTCGCGCAAGGCCCGCTCGGCAAGGTCGCCCCTGCCCATCGCCTCGTAGGTAATCGCCATTCCCGCCCACGGCTCGGCCCAGCCCGGCGCCAACTCGCAGGCGCGCCGAAATGAGTCCCTGGCCCTGTCGAATTCACCTTCATCGAACCAGATAAAACCAAGATTATTATATGCCGAATACGAGCGCGGATTCCTGGCAATGATGTCGGTACAGAAAGATTTATCGCTCTGCCATACGAACGTTTGCCGTACGGTTATCACGCCGAGAGCGCCGCAGACTATCACGGTGGCGACCAGAACAGCAGCGGCCGACCGGCGACTTGACGGAAATTTTAATAACCGCAGGACAACCGCCCCGACGGCCAGGCAGAAACCGACCATCGGAAAGTACAGGTATCGGTCGGCGATCGCCCAGTATATCGGGATGATATTTGACACGGGCATCAATGCCAGCCAGTAAAACGCCGCCCCAAGCCACACGCCGGGATTCCTTCGCCCAAGCCAGACGGTAATCGCCGCCACAGCCGCCAGGCTCACAATGGTGAACGTCAGGCCGAGGTGCTTGATCGTCCAGAGTTGTTGCTCGCCGCAGAATCGTCCCGGCCAGAGGATCTGGCTGAACTGAAAGACCCATATTCGTGGCTGGATTTTGAGCATCGCCGCAAACGAGCCGCCGATATGCCCGGGCTTGCTCATCAGTATCTTCGAGTGTTCCGGCTCCAGCGCGAAGCGCGCCGCCAGGAAGGCAACTGTTACAACCACACCGGCCCCGATCAGCACCGCCCACGCACGCCGCTGCTCACGCCGGCGAAGAATCAGCCAGTATGCCAGCAGCAACAACGGGACGACGGCGCCGCTTTCCTTGGACGCTACCGCCGCCAGCATCGAAAGGACGCATCCTGCCGCCAGAAGGATTGTCACCGACCTGCGCCGCGCCGGGAACCGCTCCGCCAGCGACAGCGCAACCAGCGCGAAAAAGGCGACCAGTAAGTCTTCCCGGAACGACGCGACACAGACGGCCTCGCTGTTGGCCGGATGGACCGCGAATATCAGCGCACCAACAAGAGCGCCAATGAGCGGTGAACCTTTGCCGTCTTGCGATTCACTCAGCCGCCCGAAAATGCGCAACAGCAGCAGCAGTAGCAGGACAGAGCAGGCGGCGTGCAACAGCAGGTTGGTCAGGTGATACCCGAGCGGGTTACGCCCCCAGAACATCGAATCGACCATCAGCGACAGCAGCATGACCGGGCGGTTGTTATCCAGAACGTCGCGGCTGAGAACGCCGAGGCTCAGCACCTCCGGCAGGTTGGCGCGATTGTGGATGTAGTCGTCGATTTCGATCTGACCGACGTCGTCATAGACGAACTCGGCCCCGAGTGTCGGCAGATACACACCCCCAGCCGCGGCGGCGACAACCAATGTCATTAAAAATATAGTATTTCGCTTCATCGCTCGAACGTCTTGTCTCATGGAGGCTAAGAGAGCAGGATTACAGGGATTATGAGATTATATTGATTGAAAAAAAGAAAATCCCTGTAATCCGGTAATCCCTGTAATCCTGCTCTGACCAGCTGACTGTAACCGACATCGCTCGAATTTACCTAATACTGTTCAATCTTTTTTATAATCAACTATAAATCCTGTCAGGAAGCCTTCTGCTTTTTACGACTTCTGCGTTTCAGCAGGAGCCATCCGATTGCGGATAGATAAATCAGGACCGATGCTGCTGATATCCACTTGCCGGCGATGAAGGCCGATGGAAGGTACTCCAGACGAATGTGGTGTTTTCCTGCCCGTAGCGGAACGGCGCGCAGGACATAGTTGCCCGGCAGGACGTCGTAGTCATCCTGGACGCTGCCGGGCAGACCCGACGCCCGCCAACCGATGCTGTAAGTGTCGGTTATCAGCAGAATGGCCGGGGCGGGTAGGTCGGCCTTTATCGTCAGGTGGTCCGTGGAGGAATCGACAAGGCGGACTTCGCCCCGGCGGGGGGGTTGTATCGGCTTGATCGACGGGTCGCTCTGAAGGATGACCGTTTTTCGCGGGTTGAACTGCGGATCATCCATGGCTGCGAATATCCCGTCGCGGTCTGCGATAACCTTATAATCATACAGCAGTTGCAGCCTTGGCATCGGGTCGTTCTCTTCTATCGTCCGAAGTCTGCCTCCTTTCCGACGAGCAAATACGTATCGCAGCCTCAACATGGAATAGAGGCGATTCGGCTTTCGGAAGATAACGTACTGCGTGGCCTCATCGGCGCTGCCGCCCTGCGTGTGTGTCATAAACTCCGCGTAACGCCGCAGCACTCCCGGGTCATAGCCCCATAGGTCTTTGGCGCCCGTCATCATCCCATTGTTGTGAGAAACCATGTTCAACACGCGAAAATCGCCCGGCGCCGAGTCGAGAAAATCCCGAAGGGCGGGGTTCTCGATCCGGGAAAGCCTGAAGACGGGGCGGTTCGTCCGGGCGAATACGAATATTTCCGCTACTGCCAGCAACGCAAGAAGATAGACCAGGCGCGGAGAAAATCGCGCAGCCAGCAGGATCACAAAGACCACACAGAGAGTTCCCGACGCTATGAACATGCTCCCGGATGCGGCGTTTCCCGCCTTTTGGATAAAAGCCGGATCCCGAAAGGTTTCTGCGGGCAGGTACGATTCCCCGGTTTTTTCCACTGCCCCCACAGCCTGGCGCCACCAGGAGTTTTTTAATACCTCGTCCGCTCCGGCGGCGCTGTAAATGCTCACGGCTGCGATCGCTACGAGAACGGCCGATGCCGCAACTACAATGAGGGTCTTCCTGCCCGCCCGGTTTCCCTTTATAAGCGCATCGAATCCGACGCCGGCCAGGAGTGTAATGAACAGCGACGCAAGGAAGATGAATTTCGAGTTGCCGCGAAACTTGTCGAATCCGGGCACAAAATCATACAGCAGTCTGAACAGCGGCGTATGCGAACCCAGCGCAAGCAGCAGAGTTATCACCACCATACCGATTGCCGGCAGTATGATCTTTCTCCTGCCCCACGCCACACCACAGGCCGCCAGAACCAGGCCCGTAACGCTCACAAACAGCGACATTTCCCACAAATAGCACCGGCCCCAGTAGGACGAACTGTCAATGTCGCCGAAAAATCCCGGCGCTAATAGCGTCAGGAAGTTTTCCGGGGGCAGTGAGAACATCGATGCGAATTCGTAACTTATCCCGCCGCTCCGGACGCTCTGTCCGGCTGCCTGGAAGGCGGTCAGCAATTGCACCGCGCCCAGGCAGACGGCCCCGGCGTACATGCCGACAAAGCCGAGGGCGACTAATTTTCTCCGTTCGGCCTTTATCAGCCGGAAGACCAGATAAATAACCGCCGCCACGCCCGTATAGAACAGATATTGCGGATGACCGGCCAGGATTTGCATCGTTACAGCCGATATGCCTAGCAGGCACCAGCGAAGCGAAGGCTTGCGAGCCAGCCCATCGATAGCCAGGAACAGCAGCGGCGTCCATGCCATAGTGCACAGGTTCGGCACGTGCCCGGCATAGATGTGCGGGAAGTGCGCCCCGCAGAACATCAGCAGCGCCGCCGATAGCAAGGCCGATGCCGGGTGCAGACGGCGATACCGCGCCCACAGGTACATGAATATCCCCAGGGCGAAGACGTGCAGGGCGATACCGATATTGAAGGCCGGCGCCGGCGGCAGGATCAGGAACAACCAGTTCGGCGGATACAGCAATGCCGACTGCATCCCGCCAAGGTAGGGCGCGCCGGAGTATATGTGAGGGTTCCAGAGGGCCAGGTTCCCCCGTCCCAGTTCGCCGAACCCGAAGGCGCGCCAATACACGAACTGGTCCGACAGGTCCGCCCCTTCCTTCGACAGCACCGCATCGCCGGCGCCGAAAAGAACATCATAGAACATAGCCAAAGTCAGCGCCGCCAGCACACCGGCGGCCAAAAGAAATGTCCGTCCGGGATTGGACTGCAAAAAACCTTCCGGCTTGAGAGTGCGAGAACGCGACCTTGTCATGATTCTTATTTTATCGTCTTTCCGGGCGTAGGGTGTGCAGGAAACAGAACCTGCCGCACCCTGCAACAACCTCATATACGTCGTAATGGTTGGTGGAAAGGTCCGCTCTTCGTATTGCCTTGATTACGACATTTCGGCGTATCCTTATGTTCAATTCCGGCTTCCTGGACGGTTCCTTATACAGGATAATGAGGCTGTGGATTGGGATTTCCGGGATGTCCTCGTTCTCGTCGGGAAAAAGAATCCTGATTGTGCGAATCCGATCCCGAGCGGCAGCGGGAGCGAAAAATCGCAGCCGATCGGAATTGTAATCTTCGATTATATAGATACCCCTGTCGGGGCAACTTTCGAGTTTTTTGACCAGCGGGCGCATATCAATGAAGTCCCAACTGTTGTCGTATCGCCCGCCGACATAGACCTTCTCTTTGGGGATTCCGCCGTCCTGGAGGAAGTTGTGGAAGTAATTGACGCCCAGGGCCGAGATATTGATAACGATGAGCGCCGCGCCCAGGCCGATACGCACAAGCCGCCGGGAATCAGGCAGCGACACGGCCACAAGCAAAGGCGCGAACCACAACGGCAGCAGCCATATTCGCGACCCGATTGACCCCGCCGGCGTAATGAACCACGTTCCCGCAACGCTCAGGACCATGCACAACGCCACATAGACCCACGTCTTTTTCCGATTACCCTCCGATTTCAAGCTCAAAAGTATGCCGGTCGATGCCACTACAGCAAGAGGGCCAATCCAATTGATGTGCGGCAGGAGTATCTCGCCGCAGGCCCTGATATAAAGGGCGTCTCCGCCCAGCGTATAGATCATATTCAGCAGGGCGGCCGAAAGCGGCGAACGGATGAGGTTATCCGTATCGGGAGGAAGAATGTCATATCCGAGAAACAGCACGCCATACAGTTTGGGAACCAGGCCGACAAAGACGCCGGCAAAGAACCACGGCGCGGTATTGATGATTCGCCGCAACTGCGCGCGAGATGCGATCGCATAGGCGACAATCACAGCCGCGGCCGTGGGCAGGAACACAATGTGGTTCCAGACGCCCAGACACAGCAGCAGACCGCTGAGCGCATAGCCGGGCCGGGATCGCCATTTTGACGACCCGCCCGAACCGAGCACGTAGTAGCACCATATCCCGCCGAAAAGCAGCAACGGGTTCAGTGCGTAGTTCTCTCCGGATATGCGCGACATAACGACGAAGGCAGGGAGCGTTACCAGGAACCAGAGCGTCCAGACGGCCCGTTTCGGCACAATTCTCCTGACCACGTCCACGTAGGCGATTGCAGCCAGGAGATTCAGCAGGACGCCGTTTATCCTCAGCGACCATATTGACTTGCCGAAGATACTGAAACACGCGGCTATGATGTACGAATGGATGGGAGATGTATAGTCGTTGAAATACGCGCGAATCGGGCGCAGACCGTTCTGGATCTGCTCGGCGAATAGGCCGAAAGTCGCTTCGTCGCGATGCAGCCCCGCAACGTCGCAGAGGCGGAAAAGTAATAGGAATGACCCGGCGAGAAGGGGAAGAACCCAAAAAAGCAACCTGCGAAAGTTCTTCGGTGATTTCTCCATCTCGATTTTTTTCGATTTCCTGACGGTCTTCATAATTTGCAAAGCCCGCATACCAACTCGAAGACTTCATCGACTGTGATTAGCTGCATGCAAAGGTTGTTCCGGCAGGGCGAGAGGCGGTTGTTGTACGCACTGACACACGGGCTGCACGGGAGGTTTTTCCAGACGATATGGCTACGTTCGCTGTTTGAGCCGAAGAGCGCCGGCGTCTCAGGCCCGAACAGCGTAACCGCCTGAATAGGCGTCAGCGTGGCGAAGAGGGCAGGCCCGCTGTCGTTGGTTACCAGCACGTCGGCAAGGCAGTAGAGCACCAGCAGCTGCCGCAGCGTAGTCTTGCCTGCCAGCGAAAAGCATCTATCGGACCCGACGGCCTCGGTAAGTTTTTCGACCGCCCCTGCCTCGTTCGGCGCGCCGGTAAAGGCAATACGAACGTCGGGTGACTTCTCGATAAGCCGCTGCGCAAGTTCGACGTATCGCTCGGACGGCCAGCGGCGAAGCGGCAGCAGGTCGGAGGCGTTGGCGTTCAGGAGCACCAGCGGCGTGAAATCGCCCGTACCGGCCTGGGCCTCGATGACCGACCTGAACTGGTCGATCTCTTCGGGCAGGGGCGTAAAGACCGGCGACGCGTCAGTCTCCGGTATTGCGTCAATAGTCAATTGATGGGTGCCATGCCCTCGCCCGTTTTCGGGCGTGGGCGTGTTTGACCGCAATGGGCATGGCCACCCGCTTCGCGTGAGGCCATGGCACCCGTCGAATGAGGAGTGACTGAGCGCCAT
>DAOVFI010000137.1 GCA_030673005.1 Planctomycetales bacterium | reverse complement strand
GTCGAATTGACAGTCCCGCAGGTCGTCCACTACACAATCGTCAGGCTCCGGAAAGCGTGAACCGGGCGGGACTTTCGGTTATTATATAAGCGGTTTATTATTATTTTTGAACGGTGCGTCCTTACGGGAAAGTCTGTCCGGTGCGGAAACAAAAGTGCGGGATTACGGAGATTACAGGATTACAAGGATTTATATATATTTCAATCCATGTAATCATTGAATCCCTGTAATCCCGCTCTAACCGGCTGACTGTATCCGACGGCGCTTGAATTTTCAAAACACTGTGCAATCTTTGCTGTAATCGACTTATCCATGACCAGGCCCAGATTCGGCACATTTACCGGCGGCATCGACCTTCCGGACGACAAGGACGCGACTATCGACTCTCCGATAGAAGCAGTCGGTCGTCTCGACCGTCTTCGCGTGCCGCTTTCGCCGGTCCAGGCCCCCCCGGCCCGCCCGACAGTTCGCCCCGGTCAGTACGTGTCGCGCGGTGAAAAACTGGCCGAGGCTGAGGCGGGCGACGGGCAGGTGGACATTTTCGCACCACTGGCCGGGCAAGTGGCGGGATTTTGCAAGGTCATGCTCCCGCAGTATCCGGCAGGCTGGCGGCGAAGCGAGGCGATCGAACTGACCGACCTGGACACTGTCAGGGACATCGGTCCGGTTACGGAAATTTTTAACTGGCAGTCCGCCGACAAACACTCCGTCCGCCTGCGGATCGCCGAAGGCGGCCTGACCACCTTCAGCCGGTCGATCGCGTCGCTGGCGGACTACATCGCCTCTGCCAGGCAGGCGAAGGTCGATACGCTCATCGCCAACGTGATGGAAAACACGCCCTTCATCACGTCCGACCACCGCCTGCTGGCGGAGTATGGAGGCGAAGTCGTCCGCGGCCTGGCGATCCTCGCCCGCGCAACGGGAGCGACGAACGTCATTCTCGCCGTCGATCATCGCCGAACCGACGCTTATCGCGGCGCCGTCGCGCCGGCGAGGTTTTACGGGATTCATTCCATCTCCCTTGCGCATAAGTATCCGATCGGCGCTGAGGCGATGTTGATAAAGGTTTTGACCCGCCGGCGGGCCGGACCCGGCCGGAGCGGACTGGACGTCGGTGTGGCGGTAACGGATGCGGCCACGTGCCGGGCGACGTACCGCTGGGTGGCGTGCGGCGAGTTGCCCACAGCGCGGGTGGTTACCGTTGCCGGTTCACAGGTCGCCAGACCCGCCAATCTGCTCGTCCCCTTCGGCGCCGGTGCCGACGAAGTCTTCGCCCTGACCGGGACCGATACCGAAGGCGGGCTTATTTACGGTTCGGCAATGACCGGACGGCAGGTTGTCGGCGGCGTGGTTATTTCGCACGGCGCAAATGCCCTGCTGGGACTGGAACCGCAACGTCTAACGACTCCGACGCCGTGCATCCGCTGCGGATGGTGCAGCGACAACTGCCCTGCACGCCTTAACGTGGCGGCGCTGAACGACGATTTCGAACTGGGACGCCCCGCCGCTGCTCGCCGCCACGGAGCAATGGCTTGCATCGACTGCGGTATATGCAGCTACGTTTGCCCGGCAAGACTGCCATTAATGCAGCGGGTCGGGCTGCTCAAAGAGGCAATCCTGGAAGAAATCCCGAAAGCCGACCTGACTTGATTCCCTCTTGACCCATTTTAGGCAGGCCTGGGAGGCATAATCTACACACGGCTCGTTATCCGAAACCCCGCTGTTGACACAAGTTACTGAATTACCCGTCTATCAGGTATCCACGGTTGACGGATGCGGCCAAGGTTCTGGAGGATGCGACAAAGGCCAAAGACGCGGAGGCGACCAGTACCCTGTCAATCATCAATTTATGGTGGCACAGGTTTGTAACCTGTGCGGCTGGCACAGGTTACAAACCTGTGCCACCAACAGAATTAAGGTTGACAAAGCACCAGCTAGTAGTCTGTAACATCTAAAATGATGGGTGCCATGTTCTCGCCCGTAACGAAGTGAAGGGCGTGAACATGCTGTGGCACCAACACCTGCCTGTCGGCAGACAGGTGCCCACCCGCTTCGCTGCGCTGCGCGTGAGGGCATGGCACCCATTGAAATACGTGTTACAGACTACTGGATTGGGTCGCGAAAAACGGCCTTTTGTGCTCATAACCTGAAGGTCGCAGGGATGACGACTTACTGACGACGGGCTGGTTCAAGGCGCTGCGCTTTACAGTCTCGCCCGTTTAGACGCAGCATCGTGCCCTCGGCCAGGGCGGCGCTAATCACAATGCCTTTGCGCACCCTTATAAAACCGAAGCGTCCGTTGAATTCCATCTTTCCTGACGGAGTTTCCACAATCGTCGGCCTTGCCTTCAGACAGGAGATAACGTAATCCATCCCTTCCGCCGTCCGCACCTCAAGGGCAACAGTGTTTCCTTTCTCGGCCGGTGTGATTTTCAGCCGCCGAACCTGCTGAACGAACGGCCGGTCGCCTTTGTAACCTTCAAAGACCGTAGTGAACGCGACCACATCTTTGGATTCCGTCCGCCGCCGCACGATGTAGGGAATAGTTACACCGATGTCTTTATTATAGGAAGATCGCTGCCCCCAACCGTCCCCAATCAAAGCCGTCTCGCCCGGCTCGCCAACGGAAGTAGCGGTAAAACGCATTTTCTTGTTAACCTGCCAGACCGCCTTCCAGACCACGCCACCGTCGCCGGCTTTGACTTTCCGCAAGCCGTACGCGGCTGATGCTCCGGAGATGCTTTTACGGAACTTACCCGCACTGCCGAGATTGAGACCCTTAATCGTGCAGGCGTTGTTGATGCCGTGAAATAGATAGTCCTGCTTCGAGCCGCCCTGAACCCGGAAGATGTCAACAACATACGATGCGAGTCTGGAAGATTGGGAAGGCACCAGGGCGCAAGTGCGCCGGTATAGCCCGGCTTGTGAATAAGCAGCGGACGACGCTTCCATCACCTTCACCTGGGGCGAGACGTGGAAGAGATGGAACTGGCCGCCGCGCTTGGCGCGGGTTTGCTCTTTCTCATCAATGACCACCAGATTGTGTGCGAACGTTCGGCTGGTCCTGCTTTTCATTGGATGGTCCCAAAGGTAACCCAGGTCGGATAAGAGTTCGCAGCCGTCCTTCCAATAGTAGAGGTTCAGGCTGTCGCGATGGTGATGTATGCCCCAATGGCTGGCGCTGAGGACAAGCGCGGATTCGCGCCCGTCCGCTCCGGTGCGCAGGTAGCCTAATCGCAATGAAGGAAAGAGAACGTCCGGCAGACTGAGCGGCGGCGACTTCTTCCGTTCCAGTCCCGGCTCACGGTAGTAGATGGCCGTGGAGGGGTGTCCTTTGCCCAGGTCGGCGCCGGCGACCTCCTTCAGCAGTGCAAGATATTGAAGGTTCTCAGGATAGTTCGCCGCCATTAATTCCACGAAGCGCAATGACAACGAGGTCGTCACATAGGAATCGGCGTATGGCGGATACCGACGGTTGCCGAGCATTCCATTGAACATCGCCTGCCAGACGCGCCTGTAAGCGGTATCGCGATAAGGATTGAAGTTTTCAAGCCGCCCGCCCGCCTTTTCCGCTCCGCCTTTCGGCCGGTATCCCGCCGGATCGGTGTAGTTTCGGAAAGCCTGGCCTGACGCATCGATGCCGCGCAGAGTCATGCAGGCGTACACCGGAGATTCCGACGTGCCGCCATCGGGCAGAAACCAGCCATCCACCGTGCGCATAAACCCCTCCAGACCGAATCGCACCAATTGCGGGTGCCCGACGCACATGCCGACAATGCCGACCGCCGTGCGGTTGCCCACCGACTTGTTGTTGAGACCCTTGTCGCTGACTAAAAGCACTGTGCCCTCCAACAGCAAGTCGCGCTCTATCCTGCGTTTTTCTTCATCATTGTAGATCGGCTTCCCATCGGCGTTTTTTGCGGTGCAGGTCAGGTCGTAGGCTTCGGCAAGCGACCAAATGAAGTACCCCTCCATGCCGGACCCCTGGGCGCGCCCTGCCGCCCAATAACCACGGTGCAGTTTGCGGTCGGGCTTGTTGGGCGGATAGACCAATTCCGGCTCCGGCAAATAATTCACGCACTGCGCCGCGACGTGCGGGTTCACGTCGGCGTATTCCCCGTAGCCGCTGTGCACCAGCCAGTTCGGATAAACCTCTGCGAAGCGAAGCAGGATGGCTCTTGTCGCTATGGCGTATTCGGTTTTTCCGGTAAGCGCATAGGCCTCCGCCATCCTCCGGCAAAGAGACTTCATGAAGTTCGCCTTGCGCGCCCGGATGTTGCCGGTAAAGGTTGGACGGGAGGCATAGCCGAACATCTTCATCGGCTTGCCGCCGTAGAACGTCAACGTCTGTCCGCCGCCGAACCTGGTCTTGAGCACGACGGTTTCAGGATACTTTTTATTGGGGTAAACAGTCCCGCAGAGGACGCACTTCAGCTCTTCAGGCCGACGGTGCGACCATCTCCACTGACCGGCGGGATGGTAGGGTTTCTTCAAATCGCGGCAGGCGGGGCATCCGGTCATGGTCGAGTGCTGGGGCGTCGTGGCGGGAACCATCTGCTTGAGGAAAGCCGGCGTCAGCCGCGTCAGATACGGCTTGGCGCCGTTTTCCAACCCCTGTACGTATTTCCTTGCCCATCCATACCGTGCGATATTCTGCCGGGCGCGGAGCAGGTCTGCCCGCTTGATGGTTGTCGCCGGATGCGCTACCGTGCTGCGATACTTTTCCCACAATTCCCAGTTCAGCAGCCTGTTATTGATGTCGGGGAAAGCCTGAATCACGGAAAAGTAGGACCTGACAAGGGCGCCGCCCTTCGTCTTGTCCTTTAACGCGTCCAGCACTATTTTGGGGCCTTTCTTGTAGCCCCACGGCTGAACCAGGCTGCCCCTGTATTGCCCCACCCTCCGGTCAAGGGCTTTGCGCACCTCGGCATTCGCCGCCTTCATATAAACGCGCGCGTCGTTCACCATGCCCTGCTTTTCAAGCAGGTCGTATAGTAACGGGCAGACCGCGGGTTCCTTCACGTGCAGGAGTAATCTCATGTCGTGGGTACGGGCAAACCGCAGCACCTCGGACAACAAGGGGACCCGCTCGGACTTGAATTCGGGTCCGAACCAGGAACCGGCGTCATACCGCCTGATTTGGGCATAGGTCAGTTCGCTTACGCGTCCCTTGCCGTTGGTAGTGCGGTCAATGGTCTTATCATGAATCACGACTACCTGACCATCCTTCGTGACGCGAAGGTCTATTTCAGCATACTTTGCGCCCAGCGTGGCGGATTTCTTCAAGGCGGCGAGGGTATTCTCCGGCCCGTCGCCATCGCCGCCTCCATGAACAACCCAGATTGGCCTACCCCAGGGTTCCGGAGCACCGGGCACCGTCCCTTTCGTATCGGCGATGCACGCCGGCCGGCACACAGGCAGCAATAAAACGAATGCAGCAGCCATTGCCGGAATTAGACGCCGCATCGCACAACTACCGACACATTCTTCTGGAAACATAGTTCGCATCCTTTCTGCTTTTCTTGCTACGGCGAGTTCGCCGTCACGTAGTAACGGCCATCGCGACCGACCCGATTCGTCATAATCATATCAGCATTCGATTTCCCTGGTCAGGTCAGATGACGCTACATGTTTTTCACCGATATTCTTCCATCTACCCCACCAGAAAACCAGGACGAACAGTATTCCCTGCAACACGTTTGACGCCGCCAGTGCAACCCACACGCCCGTAGGGCTTTTCCAGGCCTCTGCAAGGCCGTATGCAAGCGGAACGCGAACCGCCAGCATGGCAACGGCAGTAGTAAGCATCGGCCAGAACGTGTCGCCCGCACCGTTCATAGCTCGCCCAAGCACCAACGAGAAAGCGAAAAACGGCAGGGTTGCGCCCAGCCAGTAAAGAAGGCCTGAACCGATGGCGACAACTTCTTTCTGGGAATTAAATACTGCGACCAGCGGTTCGGCGAAGATAATAAAGGCGATTCCCGCAGCCAGCGCGACCGCCACACACATACTTGTCGCGAACCATGCCGCCCGCACAGAGCGTTCAGGCTTACGAGCGCCCAGGTTTTGCCCGACGAGAGTCGCCGCCGCGTTACCGAATCCCATGCCGAACATCAGCACAGCCATCCACATGCGCATCCCGATGCCGTATGCCGCGATGGGAAATGTCCCGAAAATCGCCACAATGCGGACCAGGGCAAGCGCCGAGAGGCTGCGAGTCAACATCTGGCCGGAACCGAACACGCCGATCCTGAGCATTTCCCAGATGGTTTTACCATGAGGTTTGAGGTCGCGCACGTGCAGATGAAAATGCTCATGCCCGTCCACAAAGAACACCTTTGCCAGCAGCGCCGTGGCGATGAACCTTGAAATCACGGTCGCCATCGCTGAACCGGTAACGCCGAAGGCCGGTATTCCAATCCAACCGAAAATAAAAATCGGGTCCAGGGCAATGTTAATCAGGTTTCCAATGCCGACAATCTTCATAGGCGTAACGGCGTCTCCCGCCCCCCGCAAAACGGCGGCGAAGGTGATGCTCAGGTACATGGTGAACGAGCCAATAAGGGCAACCTGAAGGTATGACGTTCCTACCTTTACCACCTCGGGACCGGCGCCGAGAATCTTCA
>DAOVFI010000245.1 GCA_030673005.1 Planctomycetales bacterium | reverse complement strand
GTTCGAGCACAAAGGCCTCGGGCCGATGCTCAGGACGCACGATCAGATAAGTAACCGCATCGTCTTCGCCCTTGTCCTGGCCGCGCTGGTAATCAGTTCGTCGCTGATCGTCTTATCCGGCATTCCGCCGAGGTGGTACGGAATTCCCGTTTTCGGGATCGTAGGCTACCTCGCCGCCGGCGCGATAGGCTTCTGGCTGCTGCTGTCAATCCTCAGACACGGGAAGATGTAAGCGGTTGGCGGTGGTTGCGGGGCTTCGCTCTTTACACTTCGCCGTCAGCGCGCCGCCTGCGGCTGCGATAATTCCTCCGGCGGTCATGAGCGGCCCCATCCCCGTGAGCCTGATCGCCGCAGTTGCCAGGACGCCCACGCCCGCTGCGGCAAAGCTCGTGGTGCTGTTGACCGCCGCTACCGCCGTGGCAAGGCGTCCAGCCGGGACGAGATGCGAAATGCGCACGTACCAGGCCGGATGGATCAAACCGTAACAGATACGGTACGCGATGAAAGAAATCACACACATCCATGCGGCGTTCGACAGTCCGATCCCCGCGCAGGCCGTCCCGCCGGCGACCAGCGCTGCGGCGAACAGCCAGCGGATCGGCAGCCGGTCGATGAACACACTCCCGGCCAGGGCGGTCGCGATATAAGCCGCTGCCCCAATGCTCGCGACGTAACCGATGTTTATGTCCGACATCCCCAACCCTGCCAGACGCAGCGATCCGTACATGTTGATTAACTGAAAACTGAAAGGCTCCAACAAGGTTCCGCCCAGGAAAATCCACGTGATTCCCCGTATTCGCAGCAACTCCTTATAACCGCCGAACCATCCCTCGTCGTCCCGATGCTCTTGCCCCGCAGAGGTTTTCGGTATCTTCGTCGCCGCGACCAGCATAACCAGAACGATCGCCCCGCACACGCACCAGTACGTCGCGTAATTCGATACACGCAGCACTTGCGAGGCGATCAGCGGTGCGGTGATCCCCGCCAGACCCATTACGGCCATATAAAGCCCATTGACTCGCCCCAATTGCCGGCCCGCGAGCCGCTGTAAGGCCGTTATAATAGCCAGATGACTCCCCGCGGTCCCGACGCTGATGAGCACGACGCCCACAACCAGCAACGATTTACTCCCCTGCCAGAAGCACCCGAACGAAGCCGTAATCAACGCATATGCCCCAAGAATCACCGGCTTCGACCCGTATCGATCAACCACCCGCGCAAGCAACAGCGGGGACACACCCCATAATAAAACGAAAACCATGTAAAGCGCCGACCACTCTTTCACCCCCAGCCCCAGCGATCGCGCATAGAGGGGCAGATACGTAACCACCGCTCCCCACCCCAGACCGACGCCGAACGCCATGCCTATCAGCATAGCGATCCCGCGGCCCATACGGGGGCGGTTTGTAGTCTTCTCATCGCCAGTCTTCTCAGTGTCCATATTCCGCTACTGCTCCTTGATCAGCGGCGTCGCCAGGACAGTTAAGCCATCTCTTTGCACCTGGACCTTGTCCTTATCAACCTCCAATCGCCAATCTGTTTCGATCATCTTCTTGAGTGGGACAAAGACCGTTACGATTGTCGTGCCTTCTTTTGGCACTTCGACCGGCCAGCGGAAGTACGGCGCCAGCTGCCAGCCAGGGTCGCCCGGCTGGAGGGACTCGATTTTCGGTAGCCTGCCGCAGTGCCGGTTACGCCCGCCCAGCCCGCCACAAAGCCCGTAATCGACCGGCGTTTCCGGGTCCAGCGACTCCGACAGCATCACCAGCGAAAGCCTACCGTCGTCGCTGAACGTCCACCGCCCCGCCTCGCGACGCACCGGCTGGCCATTGATATGCCAGTACACCTCGGCGCTGTGCGCCCGTCCATCCTGCGGCGACAGAAGGTCAACGACGGTCAGCACACCGGCCGGGCTATACACCAGCGTCCGCGTGTGCGTAACCGCCGCGTATCCCCGATGACAGGCCCGCACGGTGATTTGTTCGCCGTCGTCGGTCCAATCCAGTAGTTGACCGTTGGTCTTCTCTGCTTCCATGCCGTCGATTGCGATGCAATTTCCGGCCCGGGTCGTGCGATGCCAC
Organism: Planctomycetales bacterium; assembly: GCA_030673005.1. Classification (GTDB taxonomy): domain Bacteria; phylum Planctomycetota; class Phycisphaerae; order SM23-33; family SM23-33; genus DAOVFI01. The sequence continues at coordinate 2,340 of DAOVFI010000245.1, read as the reverse complement.
GAGAGTTGCTCCGGATACGTGCAGTAGTGCGGCGCACAGCCGCCGTTGACCACCCAGTGATGCCCGTGGCACGTCAGTTCCAATGTCAGGCACTGCGCCAGGCAGTGATAGGTCTCGTGCCGTCCGTGATCGAACATTACCTCAAAAGCATCACGACCCGAACCCGACCGCAGAAACGTCCATCCGGCGTCCGGCAGCAGCAGGCTCTCGCGCTTGGCTTTGGGAGTCTCTTCCGGCCGGACGCCGTGCACCCACAGCGGAAGGCGATAATCGGCAGCCCGAAACGCCTCCCACACCTCCGGCAAACCCGCCCACTGCCCCAACACCAGAAGATATGCGTAGGGGAGATTACCTTCGCCCATACACGCCTCATATGCGTTCGACTCGTTAATCGCCGGGAACTCGCCCAGCGGAGAGGCGATCTTCAGAAACCATTCAATCGATTCGACCATCGTCCGGACCGGACTCAACCGAAGCCTCGTCAGATCAAGTCCCTTTGCGCCTCTCAATACCTGGAAGGCAGAGAACAGAAAGCCCAGGCCGTATCCCTCCGCCCACGGAACGACCTCGTGGAATGTTCCGTCCGGAAGGAAATGTTTTTCCCCGAAGAATTCCGCCACGTTGCGCCAACCGTGCTTTTCCCAATGTTTTGCCTGTAGATGACCGCCGAGTACAGCCGACACCGCCAATAGTCCTGAGCCGCAACACGTATCCCAATTTTTGTACAAATCCGTCTGGTCGTGCAGGAATTCGCAACCGGTTACGGCCAGATGCGCCAGTACCAGCAGGCGCTCAATCAATTCCGCCAGCAGCGATTGGTTTTCCCATCCGGCCAACCTCATCAGTTCGACGAGGACGATTACATCCGCCGGGTGGAACGAGCAGGTCGAATAGTAGTAGTGCAATCCCGGCTGTGAGTTCGGATCGGGGACGATTTGCAGCCCGCCCTTCTCCTTGTGCACACGCACCGCCATCTTCAGGCATTCGACCGCCCGTTCCAGCGACGGTGCGTGGCCGGCCACCGCCGCACGCCACGCGCACATCTCCCAACCGGCCCGAAAACGTCTCGCTCGATTATTGTTAATCGTCGCCTGCGGATTGTCGTTGCGGTACTCCGCCAACGGCGTCGGTGTCAGCGGCCCAGGCTGCTCAGCCAGAAATTCATCCGCTACTGTACACGTGTCGCGCCACGACAGCCGGGTCGGATCGTTTATCTTAATCCGCTCACGAAGCCGATCCATCTCCTCCGGCAGCAAAGGAATCCGACCTTTCTCATTCCTCAACCACGCGTCCGCCAGGGAGTCAATCAGTTTCGTACTATCCCGCTCCGAGTCGTTCATCCCCTGATCCTTTCTCACTTCGCTTATAGAATAACGACGGTTGGGTTTCCTGCCTCCATGGCCTACATCATCGCCGCAATGATGTTATAGCAGGCGTGTGCGCCGACGACTATCCCGAAGCCTCGGGTGACGTAGATGACGGCAAGGTACATCCCGGCCAGGTAGCGGAAGGCGAACCGGTACCAATCGAACTGGTCCGGGCCGATGAAGTGATACAGGCTGAACAGGACCGACGAGACGACGATCGCCACACCGGCGGCCGGTGTCTTCGAGACCTTCAGCAGGTCCACCAGTAGAAGCATAATAAGCCCGACCGCCGCCAGACGGAACAGGAATTCCTCGTATATTCCGGTGCCGATGTCAGTGAGTACTGTGGCGGCAGACACCTGCGAAACGGTCGATGAAGTCGGCCGGCCCAGCAACCACAGCGCCAGCAGGGGGGCCATCCAGAGAACGCTTTCGACCGCAGCCCCGGCTACCGCGTCGGCGTCAATGTGCCACTTCTGTTTGGATGCGATGTGCCAGGACAGCAGGACCAGAATGACAAGAACCGGCGGCAGAAGGCGTAAAGGCGCAGCCGCTCCGAAAACCTTCAGCACCGCCGAGAGATGCTGCTGTGCCAGCAGGCGGTCGCTGTAAAACAAGGTCCCGACCTCGTATGCCACCAGCAGCGGCGCCACGAACGCCAGGCAGTTCATCGGCCTGTGAGTCTTAGCCAGATAATTGGCCGTTGTTTTCCGGAAACTTTTTTTCCTTGCCGCCATCGTGCCAAACAATACCCCAAGACTACTTCGCTACCTAAAACCATGCGTGAATAGTATTCCTGACGATTTGTTAAAAATCGATTACCGGGTGGCATGGTCAAGGGAGGTCGAGGCCGATAGGTCTCGACCTCCCTTGGCCGTGGTTGTGCGTCATCACGGCCAAGCGAGCCAAGGTCTTCCGACCTTGCCCCGCTTGACCGTGCCACCATGAAATTATCCCGTTAAAGACTACTATT
>DAOVFI010000447.1 GCA_030673005.1 Planctomycetales bacterium | reverse complement strand
TCCCTTTTTTTCCGAACCCTGGAAAGATATTCAGGCGTAGTTACCAGGCAAGGAGTCTTTCTGGTCAGGAATTTTTCGATGTATAGCGGCAGTTTCCCCGCAGCATAGATTTCTATATCGCTCATGGCGCAAATGTTTTTCTTACCTTTCGGCCCCCGGCCGTGGATGTCCTTGCTTACCGCGTCGGTGATTTTTATGCGGATTCGACCCGTCCGCATCGGCTTGAACAGATGCAATTTTATCCTCGGCCCGAGGACAACGTTGTCTTTGACTGTCGAAAGGTTCCGCCAGTTCGTTCCCGTCCAGCCTTGCAGGACGTAATCGGCCGGCATGTGCTTCCAGCGGCAGACGACGACGTCGATCACGGTCGGCCCGGACAGTTGAATCTCAATAACCGCCGGGAAATCGTCTATGCCGTTCTTGCCGCCGGACGATTGGGTGATTTTACTCGCAGCGGCAAGGTTTATTCGTGCGTGCTCTTGCCCGGTCGCCCGCCCGCTCCACGAACAGACAAGCAGCAGACAAAGAACCATCATCTTCCGCCGGGACGTTTCTATCAGTATTCGTTGTGCCATTGCCGATTTCTCCATTTTGTTTAGAGTAATGCCGTGATTGGGTGGCACGGTCAAGTGGGTCAAGGTCGAAAGACCTTGGCACACTTGGCCGTGTCCGGCGCTGCCACGGCCAAGCGAGGACGAGGCCGAACAGCCTCGACCTCGCTTGACCGTGCCACCCAACCCTACGCCCTACTCCCTGCGCCCTTTACCCTTTCTTTGAAATCGTCATGGACGCTTTTACGGAAGGCGGCGTCGGTGAAGTATCGGTATCCCACCTTCGCCATTGCTTCCGCCGTTCGCAGCATCTGTTTGCGTCCGTAGGCGCTGCCGGCCGCCTTGAGGAACGCGATCGAATGGCCCGGAATCTCCTTCTTCGCGATCCCGAAATAAACGTGAACGCCCGGAACTACCTGCGAGACGTCGCCGAAATCGGTCGAGCCGCGACCCGGCTGGTTCGGGACTACGGGTTTAAGCCCGGCGCGGCCGGCTGCATCTATAAACGCCTCGTTCAGTGGTTTATTCGGCCAGCGGGCGCGATACGGCTCCAGCCAGGGATTTATCTCAAGTTCCGTATCGGTCATCATCGCCGCGCCTTTGGCGATGTTCACGAACCGGTCGATCATCGTCTCCAGTACGGCGTCGTCCGGTGAGCGGACGAAGAACCGGCAACTCGCAAGGTCCGGTATAATGTTGGGCACGATCCCGCCCTCGACGACGACGCCGTGTACCCTGGCCGATTCGGGCAACTGCTGACGCCAGGCGTTCACGCCGGCAAAATGAAGCATCACCGCATCCAGTGCGTTTTTCGCCTTCTCCGGAGCAGCGGCTGCGTGGGCAGAGACGCCCTTGAAGGTAACGTCAATCCGACGGACGGCGGTGCATCCGGTATCCGGAACCGTCCGCCACGACGGGTGCGCCATCATCGCCGCGTCGATGCCCTTCAACGCGCCCTTTTCCAGCATCAGCACCTTCCCGCCCTTGGACTCTTCAGCCGGCGTTCCCATAACGACGACAGTGCCGGGGAGTTTATCCCGCTTCAGCGCATCGCGGAGCGCCGCGCCTGCTCCCATCGCCGCAGTGCATATCAGGTTATGCCCGCAGGCGTGTCCGACCTCCGGAAGTGCGTCGTACTCGGCCATGAAGCAGAACACCGGCCCGCCTCGCCCGCCGGCGGCCTTATACGCCGTCGAAAGTCCCGCAAACGGAGTCCGCACACCGAAACCCCACTTCCGAAGCAACTGCACCTGCCAGGCGCACGCCTTCTTCTCCTCGAATCCCAGTTCGGGATTCCGGTGAATCTTCATCGCCAGCGATTCCAGTTGCGATGCGTGTTTGGCGATGTTCCTTTTGATTTCGACTCCAGCCGTCGTCATGTCTGCTCCTTTCCGATATTTCTAATCCAATGAAAATATCATCCCCGCAAAGGCTATGGAACTGATAAATCGAGAATATTTTGCGAAAAAAAGCGATTTTTTCCCTTTGCGAAATCGAAAATCGGTGGTATAATAGTTATCGCTCGAAGTGAAGGTGTTTTCTTCTACGGTAGGCAGTCTGCCTGTGGGTTTTTGTTACGGATATTTTATTAGAGGAGGAGGCTCTATCATGAGAAACCTGGTTATTCTATTGGCGGTAGTCGCTCTGGCTGTACCGGCGTATGGAGACTGGTACACCACTACATGGGACGGACTTGCCGGCGACTACGAGTTCCACCCCGACGGCAACTGGGGCAACAGCAAGAACGGAACTACCGGCGTCGGGATCCCGGACAGGGCGCCTCCGTCGGGGCCGGACGACCCCGTAGCCGGGTGCATCTGGTGG
>DAOVFI010000657.1 GCA_030673005.1 Planctomycetales bacterium | reverse complement strand
CACTTCTTCCTCATCGGCGGCTGCGACGGGGCGAAACCCGGACGGAATTACTACACGGAACTTGCCCAGGCTGTTCCCGACGACTGCGTGATCCTGACGCTTGCCTGCGGGAAGTATCGCTTCAATAAACTCGAATTCGGCGATATCGGCGGCATCCCGCGCCTGCTGGACTGCGGCCAGTGCAACGACGCATATTCGGCCATTCGGATAGCGGTCGCCCTCGCCGGCGCGTTCGACTGCGGAGTCAACGACCTGCCGCTGTCGATGGTACTCAGTTGGTACGAGCAGAAGGCAGTCTGTATCCTGCTGTCGCTGCTGCATCTGGGCGTCAAGGACATCCGCATCGGCCCGACACTGCCGGCGTTCATTACCCCGCCTGTCCTGAAGGTGCTCGTCGAGAAATTCAACATAATGCCGATTACCACGCCGGACGAAGACCTCAAGGCGATGTTGGGATAAAACCTTTAACAGAATAGGCCGCACCTGCCTGCCGGCAGGCAGGGAGGCACAGAGAACGCAGAGAGGTGAAAATATAAAAAAAGGTAACCGTTCAGGCTCTTGTGTTTTGTAGCAGGCCCCCGCTTTAGGGCCTGTTACAAAACCTCACAGGGCGGAAATAATATGACATCCCGAACGGTTATAAAAAAAGAAACAAACGCGACAGAACAAGAATTTTTATTGCTATTTATTCTCTGCGTTCTCTGTGTCTCTGCGGCTAAAGTTCTTTCTGTTAGAAACTCTAATGAAGGAGAACACAAATGACCGAAAAATTGCAGATTTACAAGTGCGGGATTTGCGGCAATATTGTTGAGATGCTCCACGAAGGGGCGGGGCAGCTCGTCTGCTGCGAGGAAGCCATGACCCTGCAGGAAGAAAAGACCGAAGACGCAGCCACCGAAAAACACGTGCCGTGGGTTCAGAAGACCGACGGGGGCGTCAAGGTAACCGTCGGCAAGGCGGCGCTGCACCCGATGGAGGAGAAACACTACATCGAGTGGATCGAGATTGTTGTCGCCGGCAAGGCCTATCGCCAGTTCCTCTCGCCCGGTGATGCGCCGGAGGCGGTCTTTGGCGTCTCCGGGGAAAGCATCACCGCCCGCGAGTACTGCAACGTCCACGGCCTGTGGAAAGGAGAATAACCCGTAGGCCGGGACGGAGCGCAGCGAAGCCCCGGCGGCCATGCTACGTGCAACGAGAATGTTCCGGAGAAAACAGATGAGCGAAGTTTTTCAAGCGGTGAAGGTTACCGACAACGTCTATTGGGTCGGCGCGATCGACTGGGCTGTCCGCGATTTCCACGGCTACTCGACCGGCAGGGGCACGACCTACAACGCCTATCTTATCCTGGCCGATAAGGTAACGCTG
>DAOVFI010000421.1 GCA_030673005.1 Planctomycetales bacterium | reverse complement strand
TGAAGTGGTGCATCACCGGAAGGGCGAATCTCTTCTGGAGTTCGACGACGATCTCGAAGGTAGCCTTGCTGCTGGAACCGCCGGCGCCGTAGGTAACGTTGAAGAAGTCCGCTACTTTCGCCAGTTCCTCGGCCGTCTTGTAGAGTTTCGCCGTCCCCTTTTCCGTCCGCGGGGGAAAAAACTCGAATGAAATCGTGCGCTGCTTTTCTGCGAATAGTTCAGTAAGTTTTTTCATCTCTTGAATCTCTCCAAAAATGTTTGAACTTTAAACAGTGCTAACAAATTACGTCTGCCATAACGGAAGCAGGATAGCAGGATTTGGGGGGATTTCAGGATTATATGGATTGAAAAAAAATCCCTGTAATCCGGTAATCCCTGAAATCCCGTTCTCTTTCTTCACCGCAATCCGTTTAGAACATTCCGACGACGTTTCCGTTTTCGTCGAGGTCTATGTCCATGAACGCCGGTCGGCTCGGCAGGCCGGGCATTGTACGCATCTTTCCCAGCAGCGGAAAGAGGAATCCCGCCCCGGCCGACGCCCGCACCTCGCGGACTGAGACGGTGAAACCTTTCGGGACGCCCTTGAAGTTCGGGTCGTGCGACAGCGACAGGTGCGTCTTGGCCATGCAGATCGGAAGGTCGCTCATGTTGTTTTCCTCGTAGAGCTCGATCTGCTCGTCGGCCTGGTCGGAATAAGTAATAGCGCCGGCAAGATAAACCTTCCGGCAGATCGTCGCGATTTTGTCTTTTATGGACATTTCGTCGGGATAGAGGAGTTGGAAGTTCGACGGTTTTTCGCATGCGGCTGCGACGGCTTGGGCCAGTTCGACGGCGCCTTTACCGCCCTCGGCCCAGTGGTTGCTGACAACGGCTGCTTCTGCGCCGGATTCGGCGGCGGCCTTGCGGGTCATCGCGATTTCAGCGTCCGTGTCGGAGGGGAATTGATTTACCGCAACGACGACCGGCACGCCGAACATTTTGGCAATCTCGATGCAACGAACCATGTTGCACATGCCCGCCTCGAGCAGTTCCAGATTTTCGCTCGTGTACTCATCCGCCAGCGGCGCCCCGGGCGTAACCTTAGGACCGCCGCCGTGCATCTTCAACGCGCGGATCGTGGCTACCAGCACGACGCAGTCCGGCTTCAGGCCCGAGTAGCGACACTTGATGTTGAAAAACTTTTCCATGCCGATGTCGGCGCCGAAGCCCGACTCGGTGATGACGTAATCGGACAGTTTCAGGGCAATGCGATCTGCGATGATGGAACTGTTTCCGTGTGCGATGTTGGCGAACGGACCGGTGTGGACGAAGACGGGTTGACCTTCGAGCGTCTGCATCAGGTTGGGCTTGATAGCGTCCTTCAGAAGTACGGCCATGGCGCCGGCGCAGCCGATTGTTTCGGCCGTCAGTAGTTTCCCGTTCCTTTTAGTGCCTATGATCATCCGACCCAGGCGGGCTCGCAGGTCCTTCAGGTCGCTCGCCAGGCCGAGCACGGCCATAACCTCGCTGGCGACGGCGATGGTGAAATGGGCCTTTCGTCGCGGTCCGTCCATCCAGTTGTCGCCTATCCCGATCTCACAGCCACGGAGCGCCGCGTCGTTGACGTCCACCACCCGTCGCCAGGAAATGCCCCACGGGTCGATATTCAGCCGGGGCAGACCGGTCTTGGCCCACCTCTTGTTTGTGGCGTGGTCCTCGTGCTTTATCCGGGCGTCGATAGCGGCCGCCAGGAGGTTGTTGGCGATGCTGACGGCGTGGATGTCGCCGGTGAGGTGGAGGTTGAATTCCTCCATCGGTATGACCTGGCTGTAACCGCCGCCGGCGGCGCCGCCCTTGATGCCGAACGTCGGACCCATCGACGGTTGGCGGATGCACAGAAAAACGTTCTTGCCTATTATCCCCATCCCCTGTGTCAGGCCGACGGCGGTAGTCGTCTTGCCCTCGCCCAGCGGAGTGGGCGTAATGGCCGTTACGTCGATGTACTTGCCGTTGGGCCTGTCGGCGAGACGCTCGAGAATGCTCAGGCAGACCTTGGCCTTGGTGCGGCCGTAGGGTTCAATCTCGTCCGGGGCGATACCCGCCGCTTCGGCTATCTCCATGATGGGCCTGGGCGCAGCAGAGCGGGAAATCTCAATATCGGACGGCACAGCCTTACTCATAACGAATACTCCTTTCCTGTGGACCCGGCAAGGTATCTCCTGTTCGGAACACCCCTGAAATCGGGATCAGAGGTGTTTTTTAGACACATTAACCGGTAAAGTCAATAGCGTTTCGAAAGCGCGGTGCGATCGTTCCCAGGGGGCAGGTTCCACCCGTGAATACACAAGCCCAGCCATTGCTACTCTGCGAAGTAGCGACTCTTCGCTACGAAGCACGAGCCGAATGGCTGGGCTTCGGGACGCACTTCGTGTGCCGCTTTTCCCAAATGCACTCGATCGGTAGCTCTCGTTGAAATTTTCTTGCATCCGATCCGACAGGGGTGTTATAATCTCCCCGGTAAAGTGAA
>DAOVFI010000270.1 GCA_030673005.1 Planctomycetales bacterium | reverse complement strand
GCGATGCGGCGCAGTACACCATGTATCCGCCGCTGAGGTTTCGCACGACATAACCGAGTTGCTTGAGTATCCGGCAGACGTAATAACTGCGGATTCCCGTGAGGCAGTACACTAAGATCGTTTGCCCCTTCGGCAATTCGTCGAGGCGGTCGCGAACGTCGTCCGCGCACGGGCGGCAAACGACGCCCCGCCCGCTACGCCACCTACAATTACAATAGTTTCCGGCACCGATTTTTATCCTTATAATTTTTCAGGCTTTGTATTTCCGTTCTCCGCCGCCGGGCGAAAACCTTTCGCCCAGATGATTTGTTTCCGTTCAATGAGTTTGGCGCGAACCTCGGTGAAGCCTGTATCGATCAGCATTTGATTGATCTGGGCTGGACTGTAGTAGTCTTCATTCCAGAGTGTCTGGGCCAGAGAACCTCGTGGGAACTCGACAATCAGTATTTCCCCGCCCGGGCGAAGAGCACGGTATGCTTCAGCCATGATCGCATCGGGGTGTTCCATCTCGTGAAGCGCCCACATCAAAATCACCGCATCATTGACCCCATCCCTGGCAAACTCCAGGTGTCTGGCATCCTTGTGGATGCACCTAAATCGTCGGCCATCAGACGTATGGCGGCGTTTCGGAAAACTTCCGCCTGATATATCGACACCAGTAACATGCTGGTGATATGTCCGGGCCAAGTACTGCACCAACTCACATGCCCCACACCCAAAGTCGAGAACGCGACCGGCGAGACGTAACTCGCGGCCGACCCGTTTGTGTAAACGCGGCTTGATCTTCTCGTAAAAGTTTTCCGGCGGGTTTGCTCCGGACATGTGATCTTTCCTTGCTCCCTACGTCTGTTACGAAAGCGGACACGTTCCCGTCGGGCAGCTCGACCCGCCCGATGAGCCTGACTTAGCGGCGAAGGTCGAGAAGACCTTCTCTGTTTTGCCGGACCCGCACTTCTCGCACGCGTGGGCCTTTCTACCGCCGACCTTTTCCAGAAAACTCGTTACGTGTCCGCATTTCTTGCATTGATACTCAAAAATAGGCATTTTCAGTCTCCTGTTACTACCGGTCAAAATATTTCTCCGTCCACCAGGCGAAGTAGCCCCACGGGTTATCCAGTTTGTACTTCCCGTCGGTCAGTTCTTTATCCGCCAGGTGTTCGGCATCCAGTTCTTCACAACCTTTTCCCTCCGTTAAAAACATATAGGCGCAGTTAACAAGAATAAACCTTCGGTACGATTCCAGGCTGCCGGCATTGTTGTCCGGATGATACTTGAGGCTCATCTTCCGCCAGGTGCGCTTAATCTGTTCGGCCCCGTCCGAATCTGAAACACCAAGTATTTGGCGAGCCTTTCTTTCCCGCCGTTGCAACAGGCGTACGTCAGCTTGCCAATCTCTATCTTGCACTTGCCCTCGCTTTTTCGCCGATGTCACTTAGCAACCGGGCAAACACCGACCCGTATTTGGGAATCGCCTCGCACGCCATCTCGCCACGGGAATACGCTTCGGCGATCTGACGGTCGTCGGGGATCTCCGCCAGAATCTCGATATGATTCCTGTCGCAATAGGAGATGGTTTCCCGGTCGCCGACGTCGGCGCGATTGACAACCACGCCAAAAGGCAGTTTTAATACTCGAATCATCTCGACAGCCAGTTTCAGGTCGTTCAGGCCGAATGGTGTCGGCTCGGTTACAAGGAGCACGAAATCCGAATCTCTGACGCTTTCAATGACAGGGCAGGAAGTGCCCGGCGGGACATCAATTATCACCAGGTCCACCTCGGGCGCTGCGGCCTTGACCTCTTTAATCAACGGCGGGCTCATCACCTCGCCGATATTCAACAAGCCTTGCACAAACTGAATGGCCCCGGACCGGCCCGTCTCCAACTTGCCCATTTCGCGGGGATTCTCGGTAATCGCATCAACCGGGCAGACCAGCATACAGCCGCCGCAGGCATGGCAAAGTTCAGGATAGACCAGCACCTTCTCGCCCACGCAGACGATCGCGCTATACTGGCATATCTCGCCGCACTTGCCGCAATGGATACACGCGGCCTCGTTCACCTCAGGAATCAGGTTGCCTATCGGCCTGCTCTCGCTGATTTGAGGTTTCAGGAAGATGTGACCGTTCGGCTCCTCGACGTCACAATCGAGATAGGCAACGCTCTGGCCGTTACGCGAGGCAATATACGCCAGATTCGTCGCAACCGTCGTCTTGCCCGTTCCGCCTTTGCCGCTTGCAATTGCAATCTTCATTGAGTTGATTCCTTCAGGATCCTGGTACTTTATAACACCTTAAACAATGGGTGCCATGCTTTCACGCGAAGCGGGTAAGCATGCCTTGGGTAAAGTTTTCATGCCCACCCCCGAAAAACGGGTGAGGGCATGGCACCCATCATTTTAAATATTACGAATTACTAACCTCCCTGTTCCAGTTGCTTTATTCGTTCCTGAATCTGCTGCATCTGTTGGATCATTGCCTCTGCCTGCTGCTTGAGCATACCCAGTTCGTCGTCTTTGGTCAGACCCTGATTAGGCTGTTGCGGCATCGCCGCAGGTCCCTGGGCAAAGCCGGCCCCCATGCCTTGACCGCGGCCTTGACCCATGCCGCCGCCACCGCCCATGCCTCGACCGCCTCCACGTCCCATGCCGCCGCCGCGACCCATACCACCGCCGCCGCCTTGGCCCATTCCACGTCCCATGCCCATTCCTCCACCCGTCATCGGAGGTTGCTGCAAATCTGCCGGCTGGTTCAGAACCGGCCCCGGCGCACCGGCCATGCCGGACTTGCTTGCTACATTAGGTTGACCGGCAGCGTTTAATTGCCCCGCCTTGAACTGTTCAACCACGTCTGCGACCGTGCCGCTGCATCCGATAATCACCTCGATACCGGCAGCCGAGAGTGTCTGATACGCGTTGGGTCCGCAATTGCCCGTCAGGACGAACTGCACTCCCTTTCCCGCCATCAGTTGGGCCGATTGGATCCCCGCGCCGCCGCCGAGCGACAAGTTTGGATTTTCGACAGCCTCAAACTTCATGGTGTCGGTATCAACAATCAGAAAAAACGGACACCGCCCAAAACGAGGATCGACTTTCGCATCCAATGACGGCTCCGTCGCGGTAATCGCTATGTTCATGACAATTCCTTTCTCGCAGGCGCACCAATCGGGGCTAGACAGCATCCGCTGCCGCCCCGGTTGTGCTGACTATTACGTTGTCGGCTATTCGGTTTTTTCCCTGGTAATCTGTAACAGGATAATTTCAGGGTGGCACGGTCAAGTCGAAGACTTGGCCGTGATGGGTAATATCACGGCCAAGCGTTGCTTGACCGTGCCACCCACCCGGAAAATCAGGTGTTACGGATTACCAGCCTTGGCCTGGAGTTCCTCGATCCGCTTCCTGATGCCATCCAGGGCGTCTTCGAAGTACTCGGCCTGGCCCTTAAGTGCGTCCAGTTCCTGCTCGACTGTTGCAGCAGGGCCGAATGGCGCGTCGTACGGCGTCGGATACGCCTGCGGCACACCGTATGCGCCCATGCCCATCCCCGCGCGCTGCCAGCCGGTCAGACCGGTCGCGTAAAACCAGTTACGCCGGCCCCAACCGCCGCCGCCTCGACCACGCCCCCATCCACCGTAGCCTCGTCCGCCAATGGGACTCATAAATCCGGGAACCGGATACCCTGCGCAGTAACCGGCTGCGCGTCCTGTCATCGGGCCCATTCCACCCGGGCCTGTTCCATCTCCACCTGGCATGATTGTACTCCTTTCTGCAAATTAGAATAAAGTTTCTTACCTGTTTCTTCCGCGGCCACCACCGCGACCTTGTCCCTGTCCCTGACCGCGACCTTGACCTTGGCCTTGGCCTTTCCCGCGACCTTGTCCGCGGCCGGGCTTCTGTCCCTGACCCTGACCATCGCCGCAGGGGCCAAGCCCTCTACCGGTTCGCGGTCCCTTACCTGTCGGTCCTGTTCCATCACCTTGTGGCATATTGAATCTCCTTTCCTTGGTGGCACAGGTTTGTAACCTGCGCGGCTTACACAGGTTGCAAATGTGTGCGGCTTACACAGGTTACAAACCTGTGCCACCGTGCAATATCATTTG
>DAOVFI010000659.1 GCA_030673005.1 Planctomycetales bacterium | reverse complement strand
CGACCCTTCAGGAAACCTCCCAGTTAGAGTATACGCAGGACCGAGATTAGAGTCAAGCCACTCTGGGGCTAATCCTTCAAAAAAAAGCATTGACTTCCCACTGTGTGCGGGGGAAAAGGGGACATTCTACTTTTTCGTCTTCTTCCGCGGGCGGCCGCGCGGCCGCAGTGACGATTCCAGGCCCAGGTGCCGCGCGATGCGCGCCGTCCATCGGTCGTCACCGCGAGGCCTGCCGCGCGTCACCGAAAGGCGAACCGCTTCCAGGTCGCGCTCGCCCAGGGGCATGTTGACCAGCCGGCGCCACCCGTGCGGTCGCTCGATGGGCCACTCCGACAGAAAGGCCGGCCGCCCGGGCGATCTCCACCACCGAAGGCTCGACCACGGCCACGCCTCGGCCCGCTCGGCCAGTCCCGCGCGTACCGGACCCGCGTTGCACGTATCGGAGCACCATCACAAGGTGGGCGTCCTGCTGAATCGGAAACGCCTTGAACCGCCCCTGCCAGACGTGCCCGCTGCTGCGGCGGCGCCGATGGTGCCTGCGGACGTGGCTCGTGAGCAACCACTGCATCCATCGGCCCAGGTCGCCGTCGCCGTGCGGCAAGAGAACGAGATGAAAATGATTCGGCATGAGACAATAGGTCAGGACCCGCATGGGCAACCGCTCGCACGCCCGGTCGAGCAGATCGACGAACGCCTCGTAGTCCTCGTCGCCGTGGAAGACACGCATTCGCGCGTTACCCCGGTTCAGGACGTGATAGCAGACGCCGCCGACACTGGCTCGCGCGGTCCGTGGCATGCAGGCAATCTATCGCGAAGCCACCCAGGCCACAAGCAAAAAAGTAGAATGTCCCCTTTCCCCCCCGAACTCGGCGACCTAAGGGAAGGTATCATGCCGTCCGAACTGGGGGAAACGCTGGAGGAAACGCTCGAACTCAACGGCGTGGAGTTGGTTGGCATCGGAACCAATCTGGCCTGCTACAGCGGAGTGAAGCCTACCGACAAGAACATGGGAGAACTCTCTGCGATTGCCGACCGCATCCGAAACCGGTACGGCATCCCTCTGGAAGTCATCTCGGGAGGGAACTCGGCGAACTACCAGTGGTTTGTGTCGGCACCGGACCTGGGGCAGATCAACAATCTCCGTATCGGCGAGTCGATTCTCCTGGGCCGCGAAACACTGCATCGCGACAGAATCCCGGGCCTGTATACCGACGCCTTCACCCTCGTTGCCGAAGTCATCGAACTCAAGATGAAACCGTCCGCTCCCGCAGACGCCGGTTGCCAGGACGCCTTCGGCAACAGGCCCGTGTTCGAAGACAGAGGAATCATCAGAAAGGCGATCCTGGCGATCGGCAGGCAGGACAT
>DAOVFI010000706.1 GCA_030673005.1 Planctomycetales bacterium | reverse complement strand
CATTTTTTTTCAAGCCCCGGCGGGGCGTTCGTGTGTTTCGGATACTTTACGATCACCCCATACGGGGCTTGAACGATACTGAAAACCTTTTTTCCCAGGGCTTGCCCTTGCGGGCATCACCTTGGGCTGATATGGAACGACCTCTGTCAATAGGCAACATGCGTTCGTTTTCTTCTTTTTTTCACGGGCTCCTTATGTGGATGGTCACGGAAGCGAACGCCGCAGGATTCTTCGACGACGAGTCACTCTGATATTCGTGGATTATCCTGGTTACCCAAAACAGAGCCGACATGGCTGTGCTTCGTCGGGAGATTACGCTGTCTAAAATCGCGTGTCCAGGCAGCATTCGCCGCCCTGACGCATAGCCCAGTCGCGCTTTTCTCCAAATCGTACCCACGAACGTCCGCTCCGTGAACTTCATTCAAAAACAAATCGCCCGAACCATTGACTCGGACTCAACCCGATAAACCAAAAAACTCACCTGCCGATTGCCCCCGGTTGTCCGCCATTACTTCTGTCAGCGGCGGCGCGGCGGCATTGAGGACAGGACCATCCCGGCCTTGCAGGTACAACACAGACCATATGAATCCCGCCAACTCCCGCGCCACAGCGGCGGCGGCCTTCGTCGGTGGTTTGCCTTTGTTCACCAGTCGCCAGTAACGCTGATACAATCGCTTCTGGGCGCGTTCGGCGATCCGGATTACCCACGCCGGCTGACCTTCACGACGCCGACGTAACGCCTTACTGGTGATCGGACGATGCCGCTGGTGCCAACTCGCTTCTATCAACACACGTCGAACCCTGCCGTTGCCGGCCTTGGTGATCCCGCCTTTGCGGGTCTTTTCGCCGCTGGAGTCCTCGGAAGGCGTCAGGCCGAGAAAACTCATCAACCGCCGCGGCGCAGTGAAACGTCCAAAACCGTGCAACTCACTCAAGGTAATCATCGCCGTTACCGTATCAATACCTCGAAAACATCGAAGCCAGCCCACCGGCTCCTTATAGGGTGCTTCTTGAGCAACCTGCTCCATACGCTGATCAAGGGACTTGAGGCGATCCATCCTGTTGGCCAATTCTGTCAGATAATTCGTGAAGACCTCTTCATCCAACGGCTGGTCGAACCTCACGCTCCGCAGCCAACGCATGTGTCGTTCGGTCCAATGCCGCCCGTCGTGATAAATCATCCCC